>JBNJLU010000123.1:0-5916 GCA_050591185.1 Candidatus Nitrosocosmicus sp. | reverse complement strand
ATTTCATTATGGTTTTTTACAAGTATAATTCATAATTCAGAATAAAATTATATAATTCGTAGTTAATAATTATTTAGATTCAAAATATTTTTTCTTCATTTAACAGTCACTTTTGCGTAAGTTATTATCACATACAATCCATATCATCATCAAAAAGTTATGTTTGAAAAGCGATATAACTTTACTTTTTATCATTTAAACAATATTTTAATATAAAAAAGTATTTAGCTAGTTAACAGATGGATAGTCAAATTCCTCATTTAATAAATAGTAATGTAATAAAAAGCTTCGGTTACAGCATTACCTTGAAATACCGATTCTCATAACGACAATATCAGTACCATGACAGTTTCAAGAATTACTCAGTAATGAAGAAAAAAAATAGTTGTACTAAATATAATGGGATGTTTTTTGAGAATATAGGAAAAAATGTGGCAATTAAATTTGCATTCAAATTTTAGTATTCTAATCTTATTTTGATATCGAATATTCTTAGATAAGAGACCCCTATGGCATAAGCTTTTACAAAAAACATTTACATATATCTAAACATGATATCGATACTATATATAATATTGTTATTAGTAATTGTATCAATAATATTATATTACATATTGTTTACTAGTAAACATATACAGTATCTATTACTAGTATTAAGTACATTTATTTATTTCAACAAATAAATTTACAGAAAATAATTTGTTAAAGAAAAAATTATCGGTGGTATATTTCATAACTCGAATATTGAAACATACAATTTTATCTGCAAATATTAATCTAAATCGAATAAGTTAAATATTTGAAAAAGCATTCAAATCAGGTAATGAAAACTGACTATGAAATCTCCGAATAGAAAGGACAAACAATTTGTATGGCATCCTTACACCCAAATGAAAGATTGGGTACAACAAAGCAATAAAGTAATATCAAAAGGAGAAGGATTTCACATTATCGATTCAGATGGGAACAGATACTTAGATGGTGTTGCAAGTATGTGGTGTAACGTTTGGGGTCATGGACAAAACGAAGTGTCAGATGCCATGATTGTTCAAATAAAGACGCTACAGCATTCAACCCTATTTGGATTAGCTAACGAACCCTCAGTAAATTTAGCAGAGAAACTTTTGAAGTTAGCAAAAGGAATGGATAGGGTTTTCTATACAGATAACGGTTCTACCGCAATAGAAGTGGCATTAAAGATGGCGTTACAATATTATGCCAATATAGGTAAACCGGAAAAAAATCAATTCATCTCCATTGAAAACGGATATCACGGAGATACAGCTGCCGCAATGTCTGTGGGATACATAAAAAAATATTTTGGGGCATACAAACCTTTGCTAACACCAGTATTTCGTATTCCAAGTCCTTTATTCAATAACAGATCCAAGAAAAAGAGTAAATATATTGGAAAAAAAGATTCTATAGATTCTTTGGACAAATGCATCGAAAAAACAGAATACATATTTAAAAGATATAGTAAAAAATGTTGCGCCCTTGTTATGGAAAGCGGAGCTCAAATTGCGGGTGGCGTAATAATATATCCTCAAGGTTATCAAAAAAAAATTGCCCACCTGTGTCAAAAGTATGAAGTATTGCTCATACTTGATGAAATTGCAACTGGTTTTGGAAGGCTAGGGAATATGGTAGAATATATTGCACAAAATTCGGTTCCAGATTTAGTTTGTTTTGGAAAAGCACTTACCGCAGGATATTTTCCTCTAGCTGTTACCCTTACAACTAATAAGATTTACGAATCGTTTATTGGAGAATATAGTGAAAATAAGCAATTATATCATGGCCACACATTTACCGGGAATCCCATTGGATGCGCTACTGCAATAGCAAATATTGGAAAATTTCAAAGTCAAAACTTGATACAGCAAATAAGAGAGAATAGCAAACATATTTCAAATAGATTAAAGGAAGTAGAATCTTCTAACATTATAGCAGATATACGTCACAAGGGACTTTTAACTGGAATAGAGTTAAAAAAAAATGGAAAGTCAATAGAGCTTCTAAAAGGCGGCCAAAGATTAAACTATTTTGTAATGAAAGAATCATTGAAAAGAGGTGTTTTCTTAAGACCCCTTGGTAATATATTGATGTTTATTCCACCACTAGCAATTAACAAAAAAGATTTGGACAAAATTATTGATGTTCAATTTAAGATAATTGAAATGATTGAATCAAAAGTATAAGACACCAACTCTGAAAGAGGACTCAAATATTTTGAGTTATTCTTATGCCATTTTTATCAACTATTTATTTTGAAATTACTGTTTGGAATAGCATATAAAAGTCGTAGTTCTTTATAGAGCGTCGCCTTTGAAATCCCTAAATCTCGGGCAATTTTAACTCGCGATTCATTTTGGGCAAGTAGTCTAATTAGATCATCTTTATCAAGTCTCTTCTTTGGCCTACCAATTATCTTTCCAACAGATTTGGCTCTGGATATACCATCTTTTGTTCTCTGAACTAGCATTTCTCGCTCTCGTTCTGCAACCCATGTCAGAATACCTATCATGAGCTTTCTTACACTTGGTTCAGTCATCTGTAAAAAAGATTCTCGAGGAGAGCAGGATATTAAAGGAGCATAAGTCTCTATAGCCTTTATCGCATCAAGTGTATCCCAAAAGGTTCTTCCAACTCTTGATAATTCATAAATTAGTATTGCATCAACTGATTCATTTTTTACAATATCAAGCATATCAATGAACCCGCTTCTTTTAACAGCAGGAATCTTACCGCTGATTGCAGAATCCTCAAAATATTCTAGTATTTGAAAATCATGATCATTAGCCCACTTTTGCATGGCTAATCTTTGATTTAATACCGTCTGCTCTTCTGTACTTACCCGCAGATATGCAAATGAATATTTCATAACGTTCTTTAACTATGGTGTTTTATCTTATAGAATATCAAGTAAAGTTAACAAACAGTTCAAAATAGGTCATCATCCTTTTTAGACAGCATATTTCAAAAAAGTCAAAGCTAAAGGTAAATAAACAGGGTTACTTTAAAGACGGTCTATTAAACGGTCGTTTTTTACACAGTTATTTAAATCCATAAAAATAGCGGATATAGTTTTTCCTAATTATTTCTTGCAATATGGTTTTATCATACCATCTAATTTCAAGTAGATTTAATAAATTAAAAAACCCTTAAACAATGTATTGCATCACAACAACAAATATGCGTCTTCAGTCTCCAAACCAACAGATGAATTGTAATAAGACTCGTTATTAGGAATATTTATTTTATACTTCAATTAATAGATATGTTTTTAATTTCTAGATATTACTGTAAACCACACCTAATCCAAATTTGCAGTTTAATTCACATAACCCAAGTTTATTAAATTAGTTTTGTTTTATATCACTTTTTAACGATTTGTTGTCATGGCATTTAATCCATTTTATTTACATATATAGTTAAATATTATGATTACGAAAAGTTAAAATCTAAAAAACGTATTATATGTAAAATGGTGTTAATGATTTTATAACCAAATTTGGTCATAAGGCAAAAACATTATCGATATCTATAGGTCAAAGTTAATTATTATATTACCTTTTATAAACATCATATTTAGATTACATAGTATGTCTCAAATAAATGATAATAATGTTAATGAGAGCAAAGGTGAATCAGAAGTTATGTTTATTGAAAATCTAATGGAGAGAGTTTTAGAAGGCGGGAAGATTAGTTTTCAAGATGCCGAGAATTTACTAGATACAAAAGAGATATTCACTCTATTCAATTGCGCAAATACTATCACTAGGAAATTTAATGGAGACAGAGTCGATATAGAATCCCTTATTAATGCTAAATCGGGAAATTGTCCCGAAGATTGTTCATTTTGTGCTCAATCCTCTTTATATAATAACAATACAGGTATCAACAAGTATCCTCTTTTATCAAAGAAGGTCATTTTAGAGCATGCCTTAAGAGCCAAACAAGATGGTGCCTCAAGTTTTTGTCTTGTATGTGCATATAGATCTCCTCCCGAAAAGGACTTTGAACAAATATGTCAAATCATACAAGAAATCAAAAAGAATGTCCCTATAGATGTTAATGTATCACTAGGGTTTATGACAAATGAAAGGGCTAGGAGGTTAAAATCTTTGGGTGTAAAGAGATATAATCACAACTTAGAATCTTCCGAGAGTTTTTTTTCGCAAATATGTAAAACCCATGATTTTGTCGATAGGATGAATACTGCTCGAATTGTTAAGGAAGAAGGATTAGAATTATGTTCTGGTGGAATAATTGGTATGGGAGAAAGTCGCAAGCAAAGACTGGAACTAGGGTTTTCTCTTAATTCTTTACAACCAGATGAAGTCCCTATTAATATTTTGATTGCAAGAAATGGAACACCTCTTGCAGATCTAAATCCTTTGGACCCAATAGAGGCAATAAAGACAATTGCAGTTTGGAGGTTTATTATGCCTAAGGCAATTTTAAAAATAGCAGGGGGTCGAGAAGTTCATTTAAAAGATAAGGAAAAACTTGCCCTAAAAGCCGGTGCGAATGGAATAATAACAGGAGGATATCTGACAACAGGTGGTAATAACTCCAGTAAAGATATTGCGATGATAAAAGAGATTGGCCTTAGATCAGAACAGTAACAGCGAAAGGCAAAAGGGAAAAACTAGTCATATTGAAAAGGAACTTGTCAGATTAGAAAATGAAGATCTGTTTAGGCAAATAAACATATTCGATGTTGAAAAAGAATCAACGCTGAAATATAATGAGTATCGCATTCTTAATTTCTCATCTAATGATTATCTCGGGTTATCAAAAAATAAATCATTACTAAGGCAATTAAGTCAACAAATCAAATTACAAATATCACAATGCAGTTCAAGGCTAATTTCAGGTAGTTCAACCAAAATCGATAAACTGGAGAAAAGTTTATCTAGTCATAGGGATACCCAATCATCTCTAGTTTTTCCGAATGGATATATGGCAAATTTAGGGGTTCTTAGTGCGTTAGGTGACAAAGAAACAGCAATTTTTAGTGATAGATTAAATCATGCTAGTATTATTGATGGATGTAAGCTTTCAAATAGCCAAGTAAATGTCTTCCCACACAATGATTTCTCAATTTTAGAGGAATTGGTAAAAAAAAATAGCATAAAGAAAAAAATCATAATCACAGAAGGGATTTTTAGCATGGATGGCGACTTTTCCAATTTAAAAGAATTATCAAAAATATCAAAAGAAAATGATTGTATTTTAATAGTGGATGATGCACATGGTGATTTCATAGTTGGAAATAATATTTTGAAAAACTATTCGGGAACTCCATCTTTTTTTAACATATCTAAAGAAGTGGATGTTCATATTAGCAGCTTAAGCAAAGGACTGGGATGTTATGGGGGATATGTTAGCAGTTCCACGTTAATTTGTAAATACATGGTAAACAAATCACGTCCATTTATTTTCACTTCAGCACTTCCTGATTTTTTATGTGAATTAGCCAACAAAGCTTTAGCGATTGTAAAAACGGGGAAGCGTCAAAAAAAACTGTATGACAATATCGATTTTTTTCATAAAATAATAGAAGAATACAAAATACTGAATGTAAAAAGAATCAGATTTAGCCCCATAATTCCAGTTATCATAGGCTCCGAGAAAAAAGCAATGGACATATCAATGGAGCTTTTAAAAAAAGGTTTTCATGTTCAAGCTATTAGGTACCCAACAGTTGATAAAAATAAAGCTAGACTAAGAATTTCTCTTTCAGCAGAACATAAGAAACATCAAATCCATAATTTATTAGATGCACTGAATGAAATATTAAAATAGCATATTTGACCGTAGTTTGTGCTTTGTCGCCTAACTCAAACTATTTAGCTGGGATTTAACCAATTTATCGTTCTTGATGGATTGGCCTTCTTACAACCGCTC
>JBNJLU010000122.1:0-5937 GCA_050591185.1 Candidatus Nitrosocosmicus sp. | reverse complement strand
TTCACTAAATTCTAAAATAATAATAAATGCAACATCTATAGGATTAAATAATGAATTAAGTCCTTTAAAATCAAATTTTATGAGTGAGGGTGCTTTTGTTTTTGACATAGTTTATAGACCGGTATTTACGGATTTGTTAAATAATGCTAAAGATGCCGGGTGCAATTTAATTTTTGGCTATGAAATGCTTTTACATCAGGCAAAAAAGTCCTTTGAAATTTGGACTGGCTTACAGGCCCCACTGGACGTGATGGAAAAATCATTGTTTGGTATTTTTGGTGAACCAAAGTAAGTTGAAAAAGCCAACGACTACTTCCACAGTATATGGAGCAGTGTCCATAATTAATGCCATAGCGACTGGGAAAGGCTCCACATTGGGGATATCCCTAAAGGTTAAAGCTAAAATAACATTGGAGCCAGGTTTTACAGGAATCTCAAAAAACTTTGCCAACGATAAACTGGTTAATAGGATAATAAGATCGATTATTCCAAGTAAAGTACTAAATAATAATTTTATTTCCATAAACCTTACATCGGATATCCCTGCTGGCTGGGGATTAAAGAGTTCTAGCGCTGTTTCTAATGCTATTTCTCTATCTTGTTATAAACTGATTAAAGAAGAGATTTATGATAGGGCTGTTCTAAACACGGCCGTCAATTCGTCATTGTGGGCCAAGGTGAGTTTAACGGGCGCATTTGATGACGCTTGTGCCTGCTATTTTGGTGGAATCATTTTGTCCGATAACCATTATAAAAAATTAATTAAAAGAGAACAAATTAACAATGATCTGTGGGTAATAATCTTTTTACCCAATGGAATTTATCGAGGGGATGTAATGAAATTGAAATTGCATAAAGAACTTTTCAATCACGCTTTCAAACTTGCAATAAAGGGTGATTATTGGAAGGCAATGAACCTAAATGGCATTTTAATCAATTCAATTCTTTATAACAATTATGATCCATTATTATGTGCAATTGAAAATAATTGCTTAGCTGTAAGCTATTCTGGTAATGGCCCAGCTATCGCAGCAGTGGTTTATAAGGATAACATCGACAATATGAAAGCCTCACTTCAGAATCATGATGGGAAATTAATCGTGTCTCAGGTTAACAATCTCAAGGCTTTTGTTGAATAGTTATTAATACTAATTTTATTGAATTATAATGCTGGTATAGAATGGCAAAAATAATTGTTAAAAAATCTCACTTGAGCGGGGAAATATCTTGTCCTCCAAGTAAAAGCTATTCTCATCGCGCAATAGTTGTCTCCTCATTATCAAATGGAGAATCCAAATTAAATAATGTTCTTATTTCGAGGGACACTATTGCAACAATTAATTGTTGTAAAATGCTTGGAATCACAATAGAGTCTGAGCCTTTTACCACAAGAGAACAACAATCTTTATATAGCTCAGATCAATCGTTTCCAAATGCAGTTAGACATCTAAAAATATCAAGCAAAGGCGGTAGATCTGGATTTATTCCCCCTGAGGATATTCTAAATGCAGAAAATTCAGGAACAACAATAAGGCTATTATCGTCTATGTGTTCGTTAGTTAATAACGGGTTTACCGTTTTAACCGGGGACAAAAGTTTAAGAAAAAGACCAATGGGCGATCTGATCAAATCACTCAATCAATTAGGGGTTGAATGCTTTTCAACTAATATTCACAATACCCCACCGTTAATAGTAAAGGGTGGGGGAATGAAAGGTGGAGAAGCCATAATAAATGGGCGAATATCAAGTCAATTTATTTCATCATTGTTAATGTCTTGTATTTACGCTAAAACAAAAACTATAATTAAAGTTTTTGGAAATCAAGTTTCAAAGCCCTACATAAATTCTACAATTTCAATAATGAAAAAATTCGGTATTGAAATAGAAAACAATCTATACAAAACAGATAGAGAAAAACCCTTGTCTGATTCCATTCGTATCAAAGACAATGCTTATTCTAATGGTGTAAAAATGGGGGAGATAAACAATGCCATAACAGAATCTTATACCATCCCAAATGAAAAAGACTATTCACCCACAACTTTCAGAGTACCTGGGGATTTTTCAACTGCTGCATTGCTTATCTCTTCGGCGATATTGGGCGATGGTGAATTAACCATAGACAATCTAGACTTCTCTTTGCCCCAAGGGGATTCTAACATCATTAACATAGTAAAGGAGATGGGTGCAGATATTATTGTAGACAAAAGTAATGGAAAGATAAAAGTTATTGGAACCAATTTACTTGATGGAGGTGAATTCAATTTGAAAGATACACCTGATCTTTTACCTGTGGTCTCAATTCTATCATTGAAATGCAAAGATTCAATAAAAATTACCGGCATATCCCACGCCAGATATAAAGAAACAGATAGGGTTGCAAACATTGCTACTCAATTGAAAAAATTTGGAGCAGAAATTAAGGAAGAGTTTGATTCTATTGCGATTAACCCGCCAAAAGAAATTAAGAACGCATCAATAAACTCTTTTGAGGATCATAGACTCTTTATGGCATTTTGTATTGCTTCATTGATGACGGAGAAATCTGAAATTGAGGGGGCAGAATTTGCAGATGTCTCATACCCTGGATTTGTTGGTGAAATGAAAAGACTGGGAGCCTCAATAGTTTAATCGATGTTAGTAGCAAGAAATTTTTTCACAAGGCCACCATATGTCTATATTACTATAGTTTCTAAATGATTAGTATAAGAAAACATAGCATGTTTTAGACGAACTTAAGCAAGAGCATGAGATTCCTGATTTTAATATATAACCTAATTTACTAGAGGTATGAAACATTATCAAATTTGCTAAGAATAATAATATATTGGAATTACAAATTTAATTTTATATGCCCGCAAACACCATCGGAGATCGATTTTCAATCACAAGCTTTGGAGAGAGTCATGGCAAATGTATTGGCACTATTGTTGATGGGTGTCCTGCAGGTTTAAAATTAGATGAATCAGACATACAGCCTTTGTTAGATTTAAGAAAACCAGGACAATCAACTATAACCACCCAAAGAAAAGAAGTCGATAAAGCTTCTATTTTATCTGGAGTCTTTAATGGATTTACTACTGGTGCTCCCATCTGTATAATAATTTGGAATAGTGATGCTGATTCAAAATCTTATGAGGAGATAAAGAATACTCCAAGACCAGGGCATTCCGATTATCCGGCGTATATAAAGTATGGGGGTTTTGCTGATTATCGGGGAAGTGGAAGGTTCTCTGGACGTCTAACGGCAACTATGGTAATGGGAGGGGCAATAGCATTAAAAATATTGAGTGAGGTGTTAAAAATTCGGATCATTAGTTATACGAAATCAATAGGAGACATTTTTTGCAATACTGAAAACATGTCTTTAGATGAATTATCAAATAAAAGATATTCAAATGATGTGCGGTGTCCTGATTTTGATGCTGCTTTGAGGATGAAAGAGTCTATACTATTGGCAAGAAAACAAGGCAATTCTCTTGGTGGAGTAATAGAATGCACCACCAGTAATATCCCAGCAGGTCTGGGAGAGCCCATATTTGAATCAATTGAATCAGAAATATCAAAAGGCTTGTTTAGTATTCCTGCGGTCAAGGGGGTTGAATTTGGTTCGGGTTTTGAAGGTTCAAGTCTATCAGGATCCCAAAATAATGATACGTTTTATATAGAAAATAGTTCAGGAGCAATATTGACTAGGTCAAATAATTCAGGCGGAATTCTTGGTGGCATAACCAATGGAATGCCCTTAAAGTTTAGAATTGCATTTAAACCTGCGGCGTCTATATCTATGACTCAAAGAACAGTAAATATAGGAAAAAAAACCGAAACCGATTTACAAGTCAAAGGGCGCCATGATCCTTGTGTTGTACCTAGAGCCCCACCTGTTGTTGATAGTATAGCTGGAATAGTATTGGTGGATCACTGTATAAAATGTAATTTAATACCGAGAGTACTAAAAGAATTGAATAATCGGTGATTTGAGGGGAATTTCACATGACTACTGAAAAACTTGATGGATTACGGAATGATATGAAAATAGTAACGCAGAATATAATATCTTTGATTAATCAAAGGATGGAGATTGCAAAAAAAATTGGCGTAATCAAAAGTGAATTGCAATTAAGGGTCGTTGACGATAAGGCAGAACAAGAAATTAAGAACTATATTTTGCATAATTCCAACAATAAGGAATTAGACCCTGAATTTTTAGGTTGCATTATCAATATGCTAATAAAAGAATCTGTATCTATCCAAAACAATGAAAAATATAAAATGAAACTATTGTCTAACAATAACAACAATAACAACAATAATAATAACAATAACAAGATTAAACCTGTGACGCCTTCAGTTGCGGATAACACTGCTAATTATGAGAATGCTATTTCTAACATCAAAATTAAAACACATATGGATGTATTTAATAAAGCAAAACAATTATCTTCTTTGGGTAAAAAAATTATACATATGGAAGTAGGAGAGCCGGACTTTTTGCCTCCTCCTCAAGTTAAAGTGGAATTAATGTCAATTTATGATAAACATAGATATCATTATACAGAAACTGCAGGCATATTTGATCTTCGAAACAAATTATCAGTATATTTAACCCAACTAAGTGAATCGAGAGCAAATAAAATAAATCCTAACAATATTATTACAACCGTTGGTGGCAGATTTGCAATTTTTTGTACTTTTTGTTCAGTACTTCATCCAGGTGATGAAGTTATAGTTATTGAGCCTGCATGGCCCGCATACAAGGACTGTGCTAATTACCTGGGAGTTAAAGCAAAAGTAATAGAAACTAGTTTGGAACATAAATGGGAGCCAGACATATCTGCAATTGAAGATTCAATAAATGCTAACACTAAGATTATTTGTTTAAATTATCCGAATAATCCTACCGGAAAAATATTGGACGAAACAAGACTGCAATCCATAGTTCAAATTGCAGAGAGAAACAATATTTATATCTTAAGTGATGAAGTTTACTGTAATTTTGCCTTTAAAAAGTTTTCAAGCATATTGAACACTCCATCTGAAAACTCAATTATGATAGGCTCGTTTTCAAAAACTTATTCTATGACCGGATTTAGGGTAGGGTTTGCCTATTCAGAGAATAAAAATCTAATTGATAAATTGATAAAAATTCAATCATTAACATTGACCTCTGTATCTGAACCAATGCAGTTATGTGCATTGGCAGCATTATCTCACAATCCTTCAGAATACTCTCAAACCATGAAAAAAAGGATTGAATTTGTTTGTTCCAGATTAAAGAAAATGCCATTTGAATTTTTCTATCCAGACGGAGCAATGTATGTGTATGCAAAAATAAATGAAGAATTGGCCATAGATGACTTGACTTTGATTGAAAAGTTATTGCAAAAAGGAGTTGCCGTTGCACCTGGAAGCGGATTTGGAGACAATTATAAAAAATACATTAGAATTTCCACATGTATTGATGAGGATAGATTGGACACAGGCCTAAATATAATCAGCCAAACAGTAAACTCGCTGTAGTTTTAGTATAAAACAAATTTTGCACCTGATTGAAAATGAGAAACATTTTGATAATAGGAGCTGCTGGAAAGATGGGAAGATGGTTCTTTGAGTATTTTATGAATACCAAAAAAAAATTAAATCATAAATATAGTGCACCAGACCTGTCGATTGATAAAATCTTTCTTTACGATATCAAGAATATTAATTATGGCCTAAATTCCAATGATAAAAATATTGTTATCACAAACAACATGTCCGAATCAGTTAGAATATCTGATATCATTATATTCTGCATTCCAGTCAACGAAATAATAAAAATAATAAACGGTAAAACTATTTCATTTAAGCATGGAGCAATAATTATAGAGATTTCCTCTATCAAATCTGAAATCCACAAGGTTCTATCAAACACCTCAATAGAATTTATTGAGGTG
>JBNJLU010000121.1:0-5954 GCA_050591185.1 Candidatus Nitrosocosmicus sp. | reverse complement strand
TGAACATTAATTTCGGAGACTTTCATAGTTTCTTATCCCCTAATATCCTCATCAAAACCTTTAATGGTGTTCAAAATCTTTCCGCAACTACTGCAAATTTGGTATTCGATGAAGTCAAAATCGTTGTATTTCCTATATGAAAAAGCATCTTTGTGATGGCAAAAAAAATTTTTAATGTTCTTTATCATATTTCCCATTAGTCCTACCATTTCTAATAGTGCCGCCGGTGAGATTTGAGCTCACGACAGCTCGGTCTTCAGCTTCACCCTATATAAATAGTCGAGTGCTCTTCCAGGCTGAGCTACGACGGCACAGAGTAGTTTGTGTAGTTTTATAATATATATATTATTGCTTTACTTTAATTCTCATATCATCAAATCCTTTAGACTAAATTCTTATGTTAATTCTTTAGGAAAATTTAATCTTAATCTAAATTAGTGAATTAGAGTATGTTAAAGGATTAGCTATGACAAGTAAAGATGAGTTAAACAATGATGCATCAATGACAAGTAAAGATGAGTTAAACAATGCAGCTAATGAATCATCTATGATGGAAAGCCCTGAGGAAAAAAAAAGAAGGTTCCTTATAGAATTTGAAAATCCATTCAAGTGTGACAAATGCAATGAAAGGTTTAAGAAGAAAAAATATCTTCGCGAACACAAAGGCGAAGTTCATGCATATTAGTCTCAGGTTGGCAGACCATGAATCATTATTTTCCGCTAAAGACATTATTTTGGCATATTCAAATAAAATGGAGATGCACAATAACATTATCTAATACCGTTTAAAACAATATCCAAAATGAAAATATATACCAAAACTGGTGACAATGGGGAGACTAGCCTATTCAATGGTGCTCGAGTAATGAAAAACAATGCCAGAATAATAACATATGGGGTTGTAGACGAAGTTAACAGCCATGTTGGATTGCTATTGTGTTACACCAACATGGAAGAAAAATTCAAAGAAGTTTCCAAAATATTATCAAAAGTTCAAAATCAATTATTTGTGTTGGGCAGTGACCTAGCAAATCCAGATACAAAGTTAAAAGATTATCCCAGAATTAATAATGAGGACATAGTTTTTATTGAAAACTCAATAGATAATTTAGATAGGAACTTGAATCCACTTAAATCATTTATCTTGCCAGGTGGATCATTAGAATCATCTTATTGTCACATAATTAGAACAATCATAAGAAGAGCCGAGGTAAATATTGTAAATTTATTTGTAGACGATGAGACAGATAGTAAGTTATGTTTGATCTATTTGAATAGGTTATCGGATCTATTCTTTGTCATGTCAAGGTTTGTTAACAAATTAAAAAACATTCAGGACATCCCTTGGAAACCAAGTTAAAGGATTTAAATGAGCCTAACGCCAAATTATTGGTTTTCTATATCTTTCCCACACCCATATAACCCATTTTCCATCTTTGAAAGTCATTTTTGGGCATCTTTAAAAAAAAGTGCCATCACACATATTTTAAAAAGAATTAAATTGTTTTTAATTTTATGTTTGAACTAATGGCTCAGGTTATCAATGTCTTGCTTATTGTGCTTGTTACATTCTTTTTCTCAGTAATTGCAACTTTATTAACAGTTCTTTTAGATAATACGGTGGACATAAGAGGCATTATAACAAGCATTCCAAAATTGATATTGCATGAGAACTCGGTATATGATATTTTATAAAAACAGGTTTGCATTATATGATACAATATGAATAAGGAACCAGAGTTTAGCATTGGAGAGATTTCCTCATTTTTAGATCATTTTTATAAACTTAAGGAGATAAAGCGAACAGGGTGGAAAACAAAACTGCATTTAGATGATGCGGAATCAGTGGCAGAGCACACCCTTGCCATGATCGTTTTTGCCCTGTTATTTTCAGAGTATAGCAACTATTCCTTAGATAGAACAATAAAAATAATTAAAATGATACTAATTCACGATTTAGGCGAATCAATAATTGGAGACTATGCACCAAAAACAATAGAATTCGCCAAGAAAAAACATTTGGAAAATATTGCGATCAATGCCATAATTGCAAAAATTCCGTGGAACGCAATTAAAAGTAATTATAATGGATTATGGAAAGAATTTGATGAAAACAAAACAGAAACATCAAAAATAATTCATTTGATTGACAAACTCGAAATGGCAATTCAGGCAAAATATTATTTGGATAATAGAAAAAGCATTAAAAAAGAAGACATAAGGCCATTTTTGGAATCAGCCTCAAGTTATGTCATTCAAAATCACAACTACAAAGACACCACAAAGAGCATTAACATAAACATTGGAAAAGACATTGAGGAAATAGAACAAATATTACTTTACTTATGTAAATAGTATACATGCAATATTTTGTGGCCCTGAAAATTGGTGAAAAAAGAGTTAATGATGCTCGAGAGTTGTTATCCAAATTTCTAAATGATAAATCTAACCAAGCTATGCCCGCACTGGCTCTTAAAGATAATAAAACTAACGTCTGGGAACCGGTTGGTGAAGAAAATTATTTTGCTGTAGTAGAATCGCAACAAGGATACCTTATTGCAATTTGCGACAAAAATGGGATTGCCAAATCTATTGCAAACTGGTTTCCCGAAGGGGAAAAAAACGAGATAGTAAACATTTTAAAAACAAAAGCAGGATTGGAGCAGCATTTTGGGGACATATCATTGCCAATTTAACTTTGATTTTATCACCGGAAAAGAAATTTTAAAAACCATTTAGATAAACTAACATAGTTGGAAAAATTTGAACAAGAGATTGAAGTTAAAGGGCACCTGGTAGACTCATCGATTCTGACCCGCATATTTGACAAGATTATGGACTTAAAGGGAGATTTTACGGTTGTAGAGTTTTCAATTGGAAAAAGAAAGGAAGATCACAGTTATGCCCGCCTCCTAGTTAAGGGAAACAACGAAGAACACTTGTCAAATATTTTGGAGTTTATTTATAGAGAGGGAGCAACCTCTGTGTCTTTAGATGAGGTGAAATGTGTAGAATCAGCAAGTGACATGGTTTTACCAGATGACTTTTATAGCACAACAAACAACCCGACGCAAATATTTTTTCACGGCCAATGGATAGATGTCGATAACATGATGATGGACAAATGCATTGTTTTAGATCCAGACAGAAGGATAGCCCAATGCAAAATCATTCGAGATGTCAAAAGGGGAGATCTAATAGTTACCGGAGAAAGGGGAATCAGAATAATACCACAGGAGCGGCCAAGGGAGGGGATAGATATTTTTCAATTTATGAGCAGCACTAGCTCAAGTGAACGGCCTTCACAGCAGATAGCGATAAAAGTTGCACTTGACATATACAAAACAAAACAAGAAGGGGGAAAAATCATCGTTGTGTCGGGCCCGGTAATAGTTCATTCAGGTTCTTCAGATATTTTGGCGAAACTAATCAGGTACGGGTACGTAAACGGAATTTTGGCCGGAAATGCATTAGCTGTCCATGATATTGAGAATTCACTTCTAGGCACTTCACTAGGAATGCATGTTGTAGATGGAACTTTGGCAGTTCGCGGACACCGCAATCACATGATAATAGTAAACGAAGTTTTTAAAGCTGGTTCGATTAAATCAATGGTAGAGAAAAAGACACTAAAAAGCGGTATAATGTATGAGTGCATAGTTAACAAAGTTCCTTTTGTGTTATGCGGCTCAATAAGGGATGATGGACCGATACCTGATGTTATTACAGATATTGTAGACGCCCAAAGACAATACAAAGAACTACTTAAAGATGCAAAGTTGGTGCTGATGTTTTCCTCCATGCTTCATTCGATAGCAGTGGGTAACATGATACCTGCTTCTGTTAAGGTTATTGCAGTTGATATAAACCAATCAGTAGTCACAAAATTGCTTGACAGAGGAACAACTCAGGCAATAGGAATCGTAACAGACATTGGTTCTTTTCTGCCCCTAGTAATGAAACACTTGGATTCACTAATGAAATCAAATTAAAACACAAGATTTACGCTCAAGGTTTTTACAATAAAGATACAAGGGCTTGACACAGCGTCAGATATGGCAAAAAGGGTTCTGTTTGTTTATTTACGCTCAATTGACTCTCTAATCAATTTTAAAGTTAATTGTGGATCGGCCCTTCCGCCAGTTTTTTTCATTATTTTTCCCAAAATGAAATTAGCAACATTTGGGTTGGTGCTGGATTGATCAATTAGGTGTGTTTCGTTACCTAAAACTTCACCAATATATTTTCTTATAGTGTCAGAATCCCGGATTTTTTCTATTTCTACGTTCTCGATTAATTTTAGCGGGCTCTCACCTGTCTTTATGCTTTTGCCGAAAATATCTTTAGCAATATTTCTGTTAATAGATTTTTCCTCAACCAGTTTTGCTATGTCCGCGATTTGTTGAGGGGTTACATGGCTAATAAATCCCCTTTGTTTATTGGATTTATTATCAGTGGACTCATCTTTTTCCAACTCATTGGTTTTTGAAAGGAGTTCATTTACAATCCAGTTGGATATTTCTTTTGGTGAATTGTATATCTTTAAAGACTCTTCATAGAAATCACTTACTTTTTTGTTGTTTATTAGTATATCAGAAACATGGTCAGACAGTTTATGGATGTCGACATACCTTTCTAGTCTCTCAATCGGTAGTTCTGGCATGTTATTTTTGATCTTTTCCCTATAATCCGAACCCAAAACGATTCGTGGTATATCAGGCTCTGGAAAATACTTGTATTCGTCTTCCTCCTCCTTTGTTCTTGCCGGTATTGTTATTTTCCTTTTCTCATCCCAGTGCCTGGTCTCTGACTTTACACTTATTTCGTGCATGGACAATGTCTTTTGCCTTGTAATTTCATAAAAAATTGATTTTTCCACATCTTTGAATGAACTGATATTTTTTATCTCAACCTTCTTTCCCCCTTTAACTGATACATTCACATCACATCTTACGGCCCCTTCAAGGTTTGGATCCGAAACACCCAAGTACTCAAAAATATTGGTGATTTTATTTAAAAAAAGACGCACATCGTTAGCATTCCTAAAATCGGGTTCCGTAACAATTTCAACCAAAGCCACACCTGCCCTGTTGTAGTCTATCAGGCAATAGTTATTTATCTTGGAATTGTTTTCTTCGTAAATAATTTTCCCGGGGTCCTCTTCCAGCTGGATTCTTTTTATTCGTACAGTTTTGCCTTTTGCCTTTTCTTCACGGTCTGATTCAACTTTGTCGTTATAGTACGATATTAATCCATCATACCCAATGCTGCTTAGCTCATAAGAATTATACTGTGTTATTTGAAAGTTTTTTGGCAAATCAGGATAAAAATAGTTTTTGCGGTAAAAGGTTATTTTTTCAGGAATGTTACAGTTAAGGGAAATACATATCATGGATGCGTACTCAACAGCTTTTTTGTTTAACAGTGGCAAGGACCCAGGAAGGCCTAAACAAATTGGGCATGTATTCTCATTTGGTTTGATGTCCCTGTAATCAGAAAAACACCCGCAAAATAGCTTCGTATCCAGCCTTGTCAGCTGGCAGTGAATCTCCAAACCGATCTTTATGTTTTCATCCAAACTACCAACGCCGTCATCATTTTTCAAACTAATGCCCAATTGGCGGCTTTTGGATTCAGTCCGAGTCATATGTTTGGAATCCACTCATTGAATTTATCCTTATTTTCAAAAAAAGTTGCAATATCAATTAGTATTTGTTCATTGAACTCATTTGACAAAATCTGTAAACCAATAGGCAATCCCTCTTTGCTGAATCCCGCAGGTATGGACATTGCAGGTATTCCAGCCAGGTTCGCCAGTATAGTATAAATATCCAAATTAAACAGCTCCAAAGGCTTTGCGCCTTTTTCACCAATCTTAAAAGGAAGTATAGGCATTGTCGGTAATATCAAAACATCAAAAAGTTTGAACAATTTGTTAAACTCATTTTTTATAG
>JBNJLU010000120.1:0-5955 GCA_050591185.1 Candidatus Nitrosocosmicus sp. | reverse complement strand
GTATGGCTTTGGGTAGCAATTGAGCCTGCAAATAAAGAAATTCTTTCAATTAGCATATCCAAGGAAAGAAACATGTTTGTGGCCGAACGCTTTATGTCCGGCCTTTTAGAGGAACATGGGGCGCATCCTGTTTTGACTGACGGTGGAACATGGTACCCACAAGCATGCAGGTTCCTGAGGGTAGAGCACCATATCCATTCCTCTTATGAGAGAAGCATCATTGAACGTACAATGCAGTACATAAAGGGCAGAACTGAATGCTTTGATGATTATTTTCCTTGCAAAAAGAAGATGTGCAAACTAAAACACGTGATTAATTGGCTGAATCTTTTCGCAGATTTTCATAACAGGGAATTGAAGCTTAAATGAACAGAGCCTTACAATTCATTAAAGAAATAGTGCCTATTTTTGTATACGGACATGAGAATTAGATTTATACAAATAGATCCATAAATTATTAAATCAGCAGTATTTTTGATAAGAAACTTAATCATTCTTTTCCCATTTCACTATTGTATTAGAATATATGGCAATATTAGTTGATAAATTCAAGAGGTAATATATATACCATGAATATATAGATCACATAGTGATATATAGACTATATACTTATATCATGTCTTTGACTAATATTGATTATGGCTAGCACTGTTTCACTATTAGAAAATGATGCCATTAAAGAATATATCACTGATTATGAGCAGAAAATAAAAGATATAAAAAACAAAAGCAATAATTACTTAAAGAATAGCAAGGATCAGGATTTTTATGATATAAGTTCTGCACTAAAAAGTTTGAGAGATAATCAAATAGTTTTCCCAAAGAAAATTAAAAAACAAAAAACCCTAAAAGAGATCAGGAAAATATCTACATCTGTTTCAAAGATAAATAAAAAATTAAAAGCGTATGAATTAATCGATAAAGAAATTTTAAAGAACACAACAACAGAAAGTGATCAAACACATACTAGAAATTTTGAAAACTATCTAAAAATTAAAAAGCAAAGTCTATTAGCAAATTCAAATAAAACAATACTTGATCTAAATTCCCTCCAATTAACACCATTTAATTTTAAAACCAATAATATTTCAATACAAAATAAAACAAAGAAATTCAATCAAAAAATTGTTAAATTAACAACAGGAATTGAAAAACAAGTTAAATTAATCTCTTCAAATAATAAGAATAATGATAATAATGATATTACATTAAAAAAAATTAATAGGTTACAAAAAAGCATAGAGAAATTACAAATAATTTTAGATATATTATCAAATAGCAAAGAACAAGTCCAAGATAAAAACTTCAATCAACACAATAAGAATGCCATAGCTATTACTAGTGAATTAGGGAAAGTTCAACAAGTAATAGAAAACATCAATAACAATAAAAAAGCAATAAAAATACTAAAGCAAGGAGACTCCAAACAATATTTAGTAAGTCTTACTAACAAAATGAATAAAGATTTAATGGATAAGCAAAAGCAGTTTATGGATATTTGTATTCGGCTATCAGAGGCTAAAAATCATGCATAATAATATTATCCATTTAATAGGTTAGAGTATCAAAAGCATTGGAAATATAATAAAAATTGAGAAAGTTCTGTAAGGATATTTGTAAATCCTATAAGGCTTATAAAGATGAATATTCCGGTGGATATTATGCTGAAGGGCATAAGAGGTGTGTAGAATGCGAGTTATTTTTAAAATGGGATGGAATGAGGTGTCCTTGCTGCGACCATATTCTTCGAATAAAGCCACACAACAATGATTGCAAAACCAGATTATTAAAGCAAAGTGCAAGATTATAATTATAATAAGAAAGACATAATCTTATCATTGGGTTTGTTTTTTTAAAACCTATAACAATCTTTATTTTATAGATAAAAAAAGAATAAACGTATAATTGAATCATCACCATGGCTATTGAGTGGGATTATCTAATCATTGAAATGGTTTTGTTGGCAGGAATAATTTGGTTTACAGTCTATATTGAACACTTTGCATATCGCAGGTCTCAGTTGAATGAAGATAAAAAGACTATGAAAAACATCATAAGATATATCAAAAACGATTTAGAGAATAGGCTTGGTTTTATTGATGAATCATTACAATTCAAAGACTATAAACCATTCTTTACAGATATGTGGGATGCTGTAATACTTTCAGGAAAACAATCGCTACTTCAATTTGAGCTTTTTCAAAGTATCCAACGATCATATTCGTGGATGAAATATTACAATAGTGAGTTAGATATAAGCAAAAAGGGAGATATTGATGAAAAAATCCTCGAAGAGTTATTAGAGGATGTAAAAAAATCGATAGAAAAATCCATTAGCAAGATAAATGACTTTAAAAACATCTAAATAAAAATAACCAGTCATAACACTCTAGTCATCCAAGGAAACATCTTTTTTGGATATCCAAATTAGTGTAAAGAAAATATGCAAAAATTTGTAATGATTCAAGATTAATTTAGAATTAACTATTTTTAATAAGCCACCTATGAAAATATAACTTTTATTTTGGACTATCAATTCAATATTACTGATTCTATTCAGAGAACTATTTTAAAACTATAGCATTCCAAGCATTTGTCCATTTTTCGATGTATTATTTTATAAATGAAACAAATAGTTTATCCACAAGTAAATATATTAATATAATAATGGTCTTTTGACAGATAATAATAGCTTGATAATTATAATTTATGGCTCTGTTAACTTAAAGAAAATCCTATAGCTAAAGATGTCCTATCTCTTTTTGTTATGAATACTAAAAGAAACAGAACACCTTCAAAGTACATTGGCTATGGTCTGTACTTGTACTTTCTAGGTTTATCTTATAGGAACACATCGAAAGCACTAGCCCAATTTGTCAAGAGAAGTCATGTTGCAGTCTGGAAATGGATTCAAAGATACGAACCCAAGAAAATTGCTAGAAAGAGGAAAAGAATATCTAAATTTATAATCGATGAAACTCTTGTTAACATTGGCTCTACCTATATGTGGATTTGGGTTGCAATATAGCCTGAGAACAAGCACATTCTCGCAGTAGCTATTTCTATGGAAAGAAACATACTCATAGCAGAAAGGTTCATTTCGGGTTTGGTCAGGATTCATGGAAAGCATCCGGTATCCACGGACGGCGGAACATGGTATCCTCAAGCCTGCAGATTCTTGAAACTAGATCACCATATCCATTCCTCTTACGAAAATAGCGTTATTGAGAACTATGCAGTATATCAAGGACAGAACTGAAGGATTTGACGGCTACTTTCCTTGTAGAATGAAAAACTGTAAACTAAAGCATGTACAAAACTGGTTGAATCTATTTGCATATCATCACAACCTTTTGTTAAAAGATAATAATCTGATCGTATTTCGGCTCTAGAATGAAACATTGAATTTTTCAACTTTTCAATAGAGGAAGGCAAATATCCTTCATAGAACCAACGAGCTTCATTAGATATCATTTTATTTTATCATATTTCTATTACTAATTATACGTACTATATTAATATAAAATGTGATCTAATAATTTATTAATAATTTCTAAAAACGTTTTTTTTCAAAGAAAATATAGAATAAACTGATATAATCCACAAAACAGCTATTGAACGGGACTCAAATGAAAATAGTTCAATAGGTGGATATAGAGTTTTCCTATCCATATTCACTTTAAAAAATGATTTTTACTGTTTTTGAAAGATATAAAAATCATCTTAAATAAAATCAAATTATATCAACTGTATTAAATAGAAATATTTCTATATTTATAATCATATATAATCTTCGTTATTATTTGCACCCATTTTTATATGAAACAATATTTTCAATTGGATTAAATTGTATTGGGCCGAAATGCATGCAATAATAATTTGGTCGGATTTGAATTGGTAGTGTGGTTCACATATTTATATTTTTAAAAAAAATATAATAATAAAATACATGGTATAAAATCATAAAGCTCTCTTAACTTAAAGATTTCTAATTCCTTATTACGATAATTTACAGCAGGACGTAACAATTTGATTATGTGCTCTAATTCACTGCATAATTTTTTTATTCAACTTTTTAACAAGTTGAATGAATATGATGTTTCAGTTTTTAAGAATCTACATGCTTGTGGATACCAAGTGCTTTGTTGCCTAATTCATTATCCTAACGCAACATCTTATTCTGTTGATCTATATTCTTCTAAACAGGTTATACAATGATACCTTTATCATCATCTCTTTTACCATGTTATCAAACCTGGTGGCATAATTTTTATATAAACTGCAACTAGATTTTACAAGGAGTTTGAAAAAAACCGTTATAATGCTATTTTACTTTAAAATGTTTATCCTATGTATGGAAAATCATAGTATATATGGAGCATCTAAATAGATTATATATTTTATTTTCAATAACCTTTTTAGAATAGTGAACCAAGTTTTGCTAAATATATGGTAAAATATAATCAAGAACATAATAATGGTTTCTACTTCGTATTGACTATTAAACAAGAAGTTACCGAGGACAATGTAATCCGACAAAGGAATGTAAAGTATTCATGTCTAATTTAAATTTGGAATGTGAAAATGATCCCTTGTATAATGATCCTTTTACATTCGTGGATACTCTAGAGGGCGACAAACATATTGTAATGTTTTATAAGAACCAAGATTTTGGTCAAAAGATTCAATTTAGGTTTATTCGGAATGGTTTACTAAAGGGGGAAAACTGTATTTTTACTACCTGTAATGATGATGTGGCATTAATTAAAAATGATATGATGTGTAACAATATTGATGTTGAAGAGTTTGACAAAAAAGGCTTGTTACATATTTATCAAATACCTGATCTTCTAAAACATCCCAAAGATGTAATTGCGGGAACTGAAGAGATTGTAAATAAAATGTTTTCTGGCTTGACACCTCCTTTTCGTTTAGTAACAAGATTTATTGGTGAAATAAATACAAAAGAGCAAATTGCAGCTAATTTGGTTTTAGAACAAATATATCATTCTAAATTTGATAAATTTCAAGGATTATTGTTGTTGTGTCATTATGATGTAAATGAAATCTTGCCTCATACACATGAATCATGGGTGGAAAGTATTTTAAAAAACCATCATTCAGGCATTTTTGTTACACAAACAGGGGAAGAAGGAATAGCTTTTGATATGGGATAAATCCTTTCTTTAAATTATTTGGACTAATTTGTTGAAATATTTTATTTAGTAAATTATAAACTAATAATGTGTTTTGTTATTAATTAAAACAAAACCGTAAACTTAGTTGAATAGAACATGCATTGTATTATGGCAGGTGCGACTCCGTCCACCTAACTATTAAAACTATAGATTAAAGATACTGGCTCTGTTAACTTAGGGAGGTCTATAGATTGCAAATGTTCAGTCTCTTTTATGAATCCCAGAAACAGAATACCTTCAAAACACACTCGTTATGGTTTGTACTTGTACTTTCTTGGCATATCATTTATGAACATTGCAAAGGCTTTAAAATGGATTGTTAAAATAAGTCATGTTTCAATCTGGAAGTGATTACAAAAATACAAACCTCGGAAAATCTTGTCAAAAAGAAAGAATGTTTTAGAGTACATCTAAGATGAGATCTTGATTTAATGTTGTTAAATTTTATTTGACTTTGGGTTGATATCAAGCCTAATAACAAGGAGATTTTATAATAAAACATGTAAAAAGAGCAAATCATGTTTATGGCAGGACGGTTTTGTTAATACTTTATTAATTCGCATGAAAAAACCCATTCTCTACAAAAATAATTACTTGGTATCTGCTTTGTCGCCTAACTCAATCTATTTAGCTGGGATTCCGTTGATTAATTATTTGGGATTCACTGGCCTTCCTATAACCGCTCATTAGTCAGACGTGGTGAGATCCTTTTCTCATACGATTTCCTTGATACTTGGGGATGTGAGTTAGAAAGGAT
>JBNJLU010000119.1:0-5991 GCA_050591185.1 Candidatus Nitrosocosmicus sp. | reverse complement strand
ACAGAATGGAATTGCATCAATAATCACAAACAAGTTAATATTGGGAAATTTTGTGTCTGGGACCATTACGTTACTGTGGATTGGGATATCAACAATTTTTGCAGGAATACTACTGAGCAATTGGTTTAAGGGCAGTATTAAAATAATATACGATATCTTAAGACTGGTAGTTTTGGCATTGTTGTATATACCCATGTTACAGTTTACATCCCTCATAGCTGCAAGGGGAAACCCATTCAATTTGATTTCATCTTTGTTGATAGGTCTTGCAATAACTTTAATAGTTGCAACATTCCTTTTTCAATACTTCAGGAACAGAAAAGGGGGAGAAGCACTTAAACACGATAACCAATAGAAATTCATTAGGAGTCGGAATTTATCAAATATAAAAAAAATTACCATGCATGTGTTAGATAAATGTTTAAAGAAACTATATGATTTTTCAAGTCAAAATATAGTATATAGAATATATGAAAAACACCTTCTAAATCAAATAATCCAATATCCATTCCCTCAACACATAGGAATTATTTTAGATGGCAACAGGAGATGGTCAAAAATAAAAGAGGTAAAAAAAGAGAAAGGTCACAAGATCGGTGCAGACATTGCAGAAGATCTTCTGAATTGGATTTATGATTTAGGAATAAAAATAACTACCATTTATGTACTTTCAGATGAAAATTTAGAAAGAGATCCTTTTGAAATAGATAATATTTACTCACTATTAGAAGAGAAACTCACAAGATTATACGGTGATGCGAGAACACACAATAAACAAATAAGAATTAAATCGATAGGGGACTTCAAAAAACTACCTGATGGACTTCAGCAGATTTTAAAAAAGCTGGAATCTAAAACTGAAAATTATCAGAACATGTACTTGAATATAGCTATTGCATATGGTGGGCAACAGGAATTATTGACCGCAATAAAGAAAATAGCAAGATCGATTCAAGAAAGAAGAATTGGCATTGATGAAATCAATGAAAAACTAATAGAGGCGAACCTATATACAGCACATCTTCCACAAGCAGAACCAGATCTAATACTAAGAACCTCTGGTGAAAAAAGATTAAGTGGGTTTTTATTATGGCAAAGTGCATACAGTGAACTCATTTTTGTGGATGTTTTTTGGCCAGAATTTAGAAAAATAGATTTGATGAGAGCAATAAGAACATATCAAAAAAGATCAAGAAGATATGGAAAATGAAAAGACAAGAAAATCATTAATACGTTATTAATTAATACATATCGTAAATAATGCCACAACACGGAGAAACCGATAACGAAACAAAAAAAATATACTGTGGGTATTGGATGACAGTTGAGGAATGGGAAGACATACATGATTATAGCGTAAATGGAAATTTTGAAGAGTTAAACATTAAAATTGAGTAGAGAACAAAAGGTAAAAAATCATGAACATATTTTTATAAGCGTAGAAATCACTCATGGCAATGTATGACGAAATTTCTGCAGGAGCAGTATTGCATATTGTTGATGAAAATTTCGAAATTAAATACCTCATTCTTAATTATAGTTATGGCCACTGGGACTTTCCAAAGGGAAATATTGAAAGTGGAGAAACCGAAATAGAAACCATCAAAAGAGAAGTAATGGAAGAAACCGCCATTAATGACATAAAATTAATAAAAGGTTTTAGGCAACAGATATCTTATAGGTACAGAAAAAAGTCAAAAACAGTCAATAAAACAGTCATATATTATCTTGCAGAAACAAGGACCAACAAAGTAGTAATGTCATTTGAACACGTTAACTTTGCGTGGTTAGACTTTAACCACGCGTTAGAAAAATTATCATTTGACAACAGCAAAAAGGTTTTAAGGAATGCAAATGAATTTCTTACCACGTCAAAGATAAACGATATAAAATCAAGTTAAAATTTAAATACATTTTGATAATACAAATCAAAATCCAACAAAAAAGAATTTAATTTATCAATAGAAATAATCGGAACATCATTTACAAATTGAAACTCATTGGGCAATAATGTCAGTATAATTGGGATAGCATTTTCTATTTTCATGTTGGATTTTTGTAAAAAAAGCACACTACGTTTTTTTTGTTTGTCAACAATTTCTTCCAGATTGGATAAAGAATTTTTTTTCCAATGTTTACAGTCAACTAACAAAGCCTTATTAGACTTTATGCCTATTACATCTATTTCTCGCCTAGGGTTTTTTAATCGAAAGTTTGTATAAACACGATAACCATGACATTTCATTATTTCAGACGAAAACAATTCAAAATCCTGCCAATTTATTTTGCCGCATATTTTGACCATATCAGCGCCCTTACGAATAGCCAACAATGCAATAGAGAGTTTGTTAAAAGAAGAAACATCGATTTTGTTGTCTTTTATCCTTATGTTGTAATGAGACAAAAAAAACAGTAACTCATTGAAGATGTCATCATTAACAATGCCAAAATTCTCCATCCCAGAATCAAAATTATCCAGGATATAAGCTAATAGTGATGGATTAATATTCAAAGAAGGTTATAAATGTATTACATAAATAAAAAAAAGAGGATTTAGCTTACTACTACACTGCCAATCTGTGTTGGATGTAATTGACAGTAGTATGGTATTTCTCCTGCAGTAGTTGCTGTCCATTCAAATGTTTGTCCTTTAT
The DNA here is from genome assembly GCA_050591185.1 of Candidatus Nitrosocosmicus sp. GTDB lineage: Archaea > Thermoproteota > Nitrososphaeria > Nitrososphaerales > Nitrososphaeraceae > Nitrosocosmicus. Next base: position 3,337 of record JBNJLU010000119.1, on the reverse strand, counting down.
TGAGAAGTCCAGGTCCTGTTGCAGTTTTTGTTAAGCCAGAATCAAATACCTGACCAGAATCTGGAGAGCCAGGGCTTCCTGATGTAACTGTGTGTTGTACTGAATCGTTATTTGTCCATACAATCTTTTGGCCAACCGATACTTCAACAGGATTTGGGCTCCATGCTTTTTCTGCCAAGGTGGATCCCCCAGGCACAATAGACACTTGGACATCTGGGCTTTGAGCGAAAACAGAAAGGTTTCCACTTGATGTAATAGCTACTACACTAAGAATTGCAAGCAAACTTGCTGCGACATAAACTGGTTTATTGACCATTTTCATCAATTTTTATATTAAAATAGAGAGTTAATAAATATTATTGGATACGCATGAAAAAACCTTATATTACACAAAGTTTACCCAGCTAAATTTTGAAGATTGATTTTATTTTCACATTCACATCTTGAAAAAATAAAACTTGGTTAAGGTTTTCGTTATAACATATAATAAAAAAACATAATAAGGTTATTCATCAACTTTAATAAAACGATGTCTAAAACTTGTTTAAAATGCAACAGAACCTTTGAGGAGAGCGAAGTAGAAGATCCAACATCGCAAAAATATCCATCCTGTCCAGACTGCTGGAAAGAATGGACTACATATGCTGTAATGGTGATGAATGAAATGAGACTGGACATGTCACTTCCAGAACACAGAAAAGCTTTAAGAAAATATGAAAAAGGATTTTTTGAAAAAACTCTTGGAGAATTAGAAAAAAAACCAGAAAACAAATGAACTTTACTTAATAATTTAAATATTTTGATGGCAAGATTGTCTTATTTTGACTAATTTTGCGGGATTAGTTTTATAAACATTTTAGGATCAGGCGTATTCAATATAGACTCCATAAAACAGTACCACAGCTTATCCCTTTTGTTTTTAGGTAAATCATTTAATACTTTAACCAAAGACAAAATAAAAGGATTATCAAAATTTCTAAGGTCATTTGGATTTAAATATAACTCTAACAGATATGAATTAAAAATGGAGTTGATTGAAGAGGTATCCATCTCATACAGCGAAGTTAGCCAGGATTCAAAAAGGCTCAGAACCTTGGCCCTCTCTATCTTATGAAAGTTCTTCAAAATATTATCAACTATTTCTTTCTTTTCAGATTCATCAAAACCATCAAATTCAATTAATCGGTTTTTGATAATACCAGTTCTAAGTCCAGCAGGCAGATTTGATAAAATTATTAGAATATTTTCTACAAACTTTGATGTAGAGTCATAGCTCATACATGAAAATACATATTCGATAATTTTTTTCTTACTAATGATGCCATATAGCCAACATACTACATTTTACACAAACTGAAAATATCCATCCTGTTTACATATTGTGTGTTTTCGCATAATATCTGAAACCCTAGAATGCAGGCATACCCGTTAACCAGGACCATGACTAATTAGATCCAAGACAGAAAATCCTACCTAGTCCGCATCCCCATTTAAGCTCAACTTAATTACTGACAAATAGTTTGACCGTTTTGACGGAAGAAATGACGGAAATGACGATTTGGAATTTTCCCCATTTGCATATTGCCATACACAAATGTAAGAATGGTTGTTGCTTGAATTAAACCAGGCAGTCTATTTGCCTGTCAAACAAGTAATTACTTATATGGAAGTCAAGACATCAGTTTGCCATTAATTTTGCATACAAATAGGCAAGGTATCACGGATATTTAATCTATGGAAAAATGGAATATTAATACCCACGGTTGACGGTAAGATTTCATTCACACGTAGAAAATCGGGTGTTTCCATAGGAAAATACACTCAAGGCTATAGGATATTATCTGCAGGGAAAGAAGTTTGGAACTATCATTGATATCGGCATTACGTAAAGATCTTCCTAATTTATATTGTTGTTCTTATTAATGAAATACCACTTAAACATCTATGAATTATCACCAATAACTTAACCTCACCCACATCTATAGATAATATATATTCAGATCCACAACTAAGCAGATTTTCCCTTCCCTTATGAGGGTAATAGCATTTATCTCAGGTTCCTGATAATAGCGCTCAAAAGAAAAAAGGTGTAACAAGATTGAAAATACAATAAGAGAATTTAAATAGCAAATTAGATGGGTCATCTTTACAAACAGCAAAATCAATGGGTAACCTTAACCAAAGGTGTCAAAACGAAAATCTGAAGACCTTATTATGCCTGGAATTCCAAATTAAAAAATAAATTGCGATCGCTCAATTTCAATAGAGAGCATATAAAAATAGAAAAGTCAGCCCAAGGATCAGACAAAATCTTTTTATAACATATTAGCAGCATGTCCCCGGATTTTGAGTTAAACACTAACTATAAAAAGATAGGTCAAATTGCCTAATGTCGGACAGATAAACGCCACAGAAAAAAACACTTCAGTAAGCAAAATGTATCAGGATAAAACAGAACTATTAAGATTAAATATTATATGATTTTTATAAAAACAATATGCCTTGTTTAGTTACAGTGGGTGGATTTTATGGTGATGAGGGAAAAGGAAAAATCATAGCCTATTTAGCGGCAAATGATAAATTTAATGTGGCAGCCAGGGGGGGAGTAGGACCTAATGCAGGACACACATTTGTACAAAACAATAACGAATACAAAGTAAGGATGTTACCAAGTGCAGTATTAAATAAAGATACAAGATTGCTAATTGGTTCGGGCGTATTGGTTGAACCAAATACACTCTTAAGAGAAATTAATGCATTTGATGCGATAGATAGGACATTCATTGACTTTCAGTGCGGTATAATCGAACAACACCATCTAGAGAAAGACAAGGAAGATAGCCATCTTAAGGATACCATAGGCACTACTGGAACCGGCACTGGCCCTGCAAATGCCGACAGAGCACTAAGAAAGATAAAACTTGCAAAGGATATCCCCGAAGTTGCACTTTTTTTAGAAGATGTAAGCAATTCGATTAACTATTCGATAGACAACAAAGAGAATGTGCTTATAGAAGGAACCCAAGGGACATTTCTATCACTATATCATGGAATATACCCATTTGTCACTTCAAAGGATGTAACGGCTTCCGCAATTTGTTCCGATGTGGGTGTGGGTCCAAAAAAAATAGACGAGGTTTTGATTGTTTTTAAATCATATGTTACAAGAGTGGGAGAAGGTCCACTAACAAATGAGATAAGTTCTGAAGAAGCAAAAGAAAAAAATTGGTTAGAATATGGTAGTGTAACTGGAAGGCAAAGAAGATCTGCGCCGTTTAATTTTAACCTTGCAAAAAAATCCATACAAATTAACAGTGCAACTCAGATTGCATTAACA
>JBNJLU010000118.1:0-6024 GCA_050591185.1 Candidatus Nitrosocosmicus sp. | reverse complement strand
TAAAGTTGCAAATTTATTAAAAAAAAATGGCTTTTCTGTGGTTATTGCTGCAGCAGACACTCATAGGGCAGGCGCAATAGAGCAAATAACTGCTCACGCTGAAAACCTTTCCATAAAGATTATATCTCAAAGATATGGCGCTGATCCATCTGCTGTAGCTCGAGATGCATTAGAATACGCTAAAAAACATTATGTTGATACTGTGTTGATTGATACAGCGGGGAGAATGCAAACTGCAAAAAATCTCATGTTTGAGATAGGTAAAATTGTCAAGGTCATAAAGCCCGATATGAAATTATTTGTTGGGGATTCGCTTTCTGGTAACGACACTATAAATCAAGCAAGAGAGTTTTTTTCTTATACTGAATTTGACGGTGCCATTTTAACAAAATCTGATGCTGATGCAAAGGGGGGTGCTGCAATATCTATATCGTATATTACATCTAAACCTATTATGTATCTTGGTATGGGGCAAGGATATGATGATTTAGTTATATTCGATAAAGAAAAATTTATTAATACTGTATTTAGTCACGATTCCTTATCCAGCTCTGATGATGATTTGTCTTTAACTGGTTCCTATAAAACAGAGCAACATTTTGACTCTCATGATGCTGCAGAAGAAACACAAACAATAAAGTCGTTTTCAAAGTCTAGTGCGGGAATTGACTCAAACGGTGATAAAAGTACGGCGGTGGATCCGACTTCTTTGGATGGCATAATAAAAAACCAGCAAAAAAGTAACATTGAAAAAACTGACTTGACGCCAGAAACTAACTCACAACCGGAATCCACAGGACATGACAATTCACATTCTGATTTCAATGCCAATTCTATGAATGATGCTGTACCAGAATCTATACCAAAAGATAATGATAGTACTACTGGAGATGGTGGTAAATTGAAGGTTGGAGAAGAAATTAATTCAAATGTTGAGAACAAATCTAATTCTAGTGATAAGAGGGGCTTGTTTGGATGGTTTAAGAAAAAAAAACCCTAGAAATCCGCTACCTTTTATTTACCATTTCATCCTCGCTTTTGAAAACATTAAATTAAAGAATTTTTTCATTTTTAATATTGAATAAAAATGTTTTAAGTATTTGTGATTTGTCAAGAGAACAAATTATTTCTGTTATTGATATTGCTAATTATATTAAAAATCCATTAAATACTCGTGGTTCAAAGACTCCAATATTGAGGGGTAAAATATTGGGCATGATTTTCCAAAAACCCTCCACAAGGACAAGAATTAGCTTTGAAACTGCGATATTGCAGCTAGGGGGAAATGCCATTAACCTCAATTATAATGATTTGCAATTGTCTAGAGGGGAGTCTATAGAGGATACTGCAAGAACACTTTCGTTATATCTTGATTGCATTGTAGCAAGGGTGTATGCTCACGGCGACCTGGAGAAACTGTCTTTATACTCCAACATACCTGTCATAAATGGTTTATCTGATCTATTTCATCCATGTCAGATATTATCTGATTTGATGACTATTTATGAATACAAAAAGAAACTTGATGGCATTACACTGGCATTTGTCGGTGATGGTAATAATATTTGCAATGATTTGTTATTAGGGTGTTCAAAACTGGGAATTAATGTAAAAATATCGACCCCTCCAGGTTTTGAACCTTTGAATTGGGTAATTAATACTGCAATAGAGGAGAGCAAAAAAAACGGTAGTTATGTTTTGATAACTAATGATCCTGTTGAAGCTGTTAAAGAAGCGGATATAGTAACTACAGATACCTTTATATCGATTGGAAAAGAGGATGAAAAAGAAAAAAGAGATACCATTTTTTTACCTTTATACCAAGTTAACGAGAATTTGATTAAGAATGCAAAAAAGGATTTCATTTTCATGCATTGTCTACCAGCTAAAAGAGGCAAAGAGGTGACATCTGAAATAATAGACGGCCCTCATTCTGTTGTTTGGGCCGAAGCAGAAAATAGGTTACATGTACAAAAAGCATTGTTAATAAAGTTACTTAATCCTGAATTTAACTATAAAGAATTTTAATAATTGTATATAGTTTAAAATACTTATTTTATTATAAATTTTTATGACGAAGTTTTTAGTAGATACCACCGAAAATCTTCCTCAGGGCTATTTGAAAAATATTACTGCGGGTGGGAAAGAAATTTTAGTTGTAAATATTGATGGAAATTATTACGGTATAAATAATATCTGTAATCACGCTGGGGCTAAACTGCATGAGGGATCTATTCTTAATCATAAAGAATTGGTCTGTCCTTGGCATGCCGCAAAGTGGAACATTAAAAACGGTGAACTTATTTGGTTTCCCCAAAAATTAAAGAAACAAGAGACCTATCAAATTGTTATTGAAAACAATAATGTGTATGTGGAAATCTAATTTCGTTAACCTTAACCAATGACTAATATATTATCTGTCTATTTCCATATTAAAATTAATTTTTATAGGTGATAAAAAAAATAGTATTATTGAAAATAGGTGATTTTATTGCAACTCTTCCCTCATCTGTAATATCGGGTGATGATGTTGTGATTCCCGATAATTTTTTTAGAAAAATGTTCTCTTTTTGCGAATTATCTCAGAATGATGTGTTTTATCATTTAGGTGTTGGTAAAAATTTTTCCTCACTTCTGATTGCAAGCAAAGAATATGGTGTTAGAAAATCTGTTGGTATAGAAATTAACCCGAAAATTATTAGTCATATAGAGTCCAAAATAAATCCATCCTTTGACCAGATAGATATTATAAATGAGGATGTAGTTAAATCGTCACTGTCTGAGGCCACGGTTATATTTTCATGGTTTACTGATGAAAAAATCAATGAGAGATTACTTGATAAATTCAAATACGATGTCAGAGATGGTACAAGAATAATATCTATTTGGTCTCCTCCTGGTTTGTTTATTCCTGATAAAGTCGATTTTCCACTTATTTTGTGTAAAAAGCCCTTTACTTTTGGAGTTGATATCCGAGACCAATTAAAAAAACTTTATGGTACCAACTGTATTGATTTCACAGTATCATGGCTATTATCTGAAAAGTATATTCAATCATTTGGGATTGTTGAAAGCCAGTATGTTCGATTCCTTAATATTTTACAAAGTGTTATGATATGGTTTAACGCTAGGGATTTGGACCTCGTTTGTGAAGATGAAATTCCACCACCAATTAAAAGCTATGTTGGAATTCTCAAGTATTTCTTTAATATTGATTTATCTGATTTTTTAGTTAAATAGCGAATTTTAGTGCTTTTCTACTTTTAATATATTTTATACCGAGAACCTTTGTTATATTCTTTAAGTAATTTAATTTGTTTTGTAATAAATTATAAAAATTTATTTTTGTTAGAATATTTTTATAATTTATTACCTATATCTTTAATAACAATCTACCCCAAAGATTATAACCATTGGTATCGTGAAGCAAATCTAGAAGATGGAATTGACAATTAATCAGGGGCGAAAGAATTTATCGGTTCCTCTATTAGTTGAATCAGCTATTTTAAATCACGAAGGTGAACTGTCTTTTACAGGTTCCTTGTCTGTAAAGACTGGAAAATTTACCGGTCGATCCCCTGAAGATAAATTTATTGTACGTGATGAGATCACTGCAAATTCTGTTGATTGGGGAAAGGTCAATCATCCAATATCGGAGGAGAACTTTGACAAAATTTTTGATAAAATGATGAAGTTTATTGAGAAAAATGAATTGAAAGATAAACTGTATGTTTTTGATGGATTCGTTGGAGCAGACTCATTTTCTCGTTTAGCTGTCAGGGTTATAACTGATAAGGCTTGGCATAGCCTATTTGCAAATCAGATTTTTATAAAACCGTCGAAAGATGATCTATCAAATTTTATTCCTGAATTTACACTTTTGTCTATCAATGATTTTACCGCCGTACCTGAAGTCGATGGAACGAAATCTGAGACATTCATAATAATGAATTTTAAAAAGAAGCTAGTCCTTATGGGTTCCACCTCTTATGCTGGTGAGATTAAAAAGTCCATGTTTTCAATAATGAATTTTACTTTACCTACCAAAGGGATTTTTCCTATGCATTGTTCTGCAAATTTAGGAGATGATGGTAATTCTACGTTATTTTTTGGTCTTTCAGGAACCGGAAAAACGACTCTTTCAGCAGACGAGAACCGTAGGTTAGTCGGTGATGATGAACATGGGTGGTCTGATAGCGGTGTCTTTAATTTTGAGGGTGGATGTTATGCTAAATGTATAAACCTAAATAGAAATAAAGAACCCCAGATTTGGGATGCAATTAAATTTGGATCTGTGATGGAAAATGTAGTAGTTGATCCCATATCCCGTGAACCTGATTTTTCAGACGGCAGCCTAACTGAAAACACTAGAGTTGTTTATCCTCTTAATTTTATACCTCGTTCAGTAATACCCAGCATTTGTGGTCATCCTTCTGTAATTATTTTTTTAACTGCTGATGCCTTTGGGGTTCTGCCACCAATATCAAAGTTATCAAAAGAAGGGGCTATGTATCATTTTATGTCTGGTTATACTAGTAAATTAGCTGGGACTGAAAGAGGCATTACTGAACCAAAGGAGACTTTTTCACAATGTTTTGGCGCTCCTTTTATGCCTCGTAGGGCAACAGAGTATGCAAAACTATTGGGTGACAAAATTACCAAACATAATTCCAAAGTCTATCTTATCAATACTGGCTGGTCTGGAGGTCCATATGGTATTGGGAAAAGAATAGATCTAAAATATACTCGTCTGATGGTTTCTTCTGCTATAAATGGGAATTTGAATGATGTTGATTATCATCACCATGAAATTTTTAATCTTGATTATCCTGATACCTGTCCCAAAGTGCCTTCAGAGATATTAGATCCGAAGAACACCTGGCATGATAAAGAAAAATATGATTTCTCAGCAAAAAGATTATCCAATCTCTTTGTTACAAGCTTTAAAAAATTCAAATCTGTTCCTGAAGAGATACTCAATGCAGGACCATATTTATAATTTTAACAATATTTGCCCATTTTATATTTATGTATAAATTGGTCAATACGGAAATTTAACAGGCCAGTTATTTTTGTAAATGATTATTTTAAGTAGCCCGGAGCAGATTCGAACTGCTGTCTCCAGGTGTCTTTTCTAATATAAGATTCAGAGCCTGGAATCCTTAGTCCCTGGGAGTTTGACCGCTAGATTCGGCACCAATATTGTAGTTTTTATTGGTTCGACCGGGCTTCACGAGCTACCACTATCATAAAACTTTTCCACTATTTTATTTTATCTTTGACTAAAAATCAGAATACCTGTATTTGATTTATAATATTTATTTTTTTGTGTTTACTTCTCGTATCACAGTACCATAATCCAAATTAACCTTTTTTCTCATATATGGTATAAGTTTATAATGGATAGAATAGATGTTTTTCTCGCGAATTAGAATTCCTTTAACTAATAGCGATACAAACCCACCAGCAACCTTTGATGGAAAAATATTTCTCTCCTTGCAAATTGTATCCCTTTGTATGTGATACTCTTTTAATGTAAAATAGTTTCTATTGACATCAAGCACTAGTGGCCAAATAACATATTCCCATACTAATCGACGATTTTCTGTTGAAGACGCATGTTTTCCTTTTTTTCTTTCTTTGGATATGGAGTTTTCTAATGACATTTTCTTTGTATTTGGTTCATTATCTTTTTGGGTGATATCATAGTCACATTTAAACAACGGGTTTTATAATCTTACATCTAATGACTATTTCCAATACTGGCTTCGATGAAACCAGTCTCATTTCTTTATCCCTTGATATGCTTTCTAAAAAATGGGATATAGATCCGATTGTAAGGGATTTACACGTAGGAAAAAGGATGGATTTACAAGACTATCAAATAAAGATAAATCAAGTTACTTTTCATATTCCCTATATAACAGATCCTTCTCTTTTTCTTTTATGGGATTGTTTATGGCCTGATTGTCATAACTGTTGTAATCGGCAGGGCCGTTTACCATTAACTGTTGATGATATTGC
>JBNJLU010000117.1:0-6027 GCA_050591185.1 Candidatus Nitrosocosmicus sp. | reverse complement strand
AGATAATGCATAATTGATTAAGATAACAAATCGACAACTAACCTAAAGGTATCATAAAAAACTAATGTACCACACACAACAAAATTTACAAAGAATCTTTTTTTCTTTCCCTTTTTATCACAGGGCAAACAGTTTTTAAATTTTTAAACATAACTAAAGTTCATAACAATTTAATCAATAACCTCGACCTTTTTCCCTCCAACCAGATCCACCATATAAAAATCACGGCCAATTTGTATGATATCTCCACGAGAAATCATGTAATGACTCCTCTTTTCTTTCAATGGGGTTCCGAATGGCATCTCCTCGTCTCTAAACTTCATCCAGACCCGCCCTACATTAAGAATATTCTTGAATTCGCTTTCCCACACTAAATCATAAATTGTATCAAAGGCCTGTCTACCAATTTTGTAGCCTTTAAAGATAATCTCAGGATCAGGTTCCCTACAGAAAAACACTCGAACTCTCATGGTCTTTCGTTTCCTTCACTGGATATCTTTAACCAATTGTTTTTATGGCTTTGTTGTAACATAGTTTAAGGCAAGACTCTAATGTATAGGCATTGTTCTTTTATTTAGACTATCCTTAGAATTTATTTTTGGAGTAGTTTAAATGCATGCTCACCCGTTCCATTCCTAAAGTAATATGTAATCCACAAAAACGCCAAAGGTTCTAAAAGCCGTGATCCCTCAATCCCTCCAATGTCAATTGTTTCCCATCCAAATTTGCCAAGAACATTATCTGTTACAAATTTTTTTGACTCCTCATTGTTACCACATATAAACATCGTGGGTGGCCCTCCGTTAGGGAAGTCATGGTGAACAAAATGCGGACTGCCAACAGTATTAAATGCTTTTACAACTTTGGATTTAGGGATTAAGCGCTGTATGGTTTCACCGGCAGAATCAGAGTGACCCAGAGCAAGTTGCGGTGGCACACCCTTGGAAAAATTTAGTGGATTGGTAACATCTATTAAGATTTTTCCCTCAAGATTCATTGGATCAGCCAGCCTTATGGCATTAGAAGCACCAGACCAAGATGTCGCCAACACAATTATTTCTCCAAATGACGAAGATTCTGCAAAAGTTCCAGATGATGCTATTCCTTCCTGCCCACCATGGTTGCTAATCCACTCAAGGATCTCTTCTTTCTTTGGATCTCGTGTGCCAATTTTTACCGTGTAACCCAATTGTGTCAATCCATCCCCCAATCTTTGACCTACCTCCCCAGAGCCCAAAATACCAACCCTCATTAATACTTTAGAATAGAAACAATCTGTCTTATAAGGTTAGATTCCCATCACATGGCTTTTTCAATTTGAATAAATGATAAACAAGGCATCTATAAACATTCCTTTAAAAATACAGATAATACCGTCAAAAAAAAATAGGAAATTCAGAATAGTAGCAATTCAGTACATCATACAGAGCAGCCTGCAATCAATATAGGCTACTCCATTTGATAATAATGCGGCATAGATAAGCCAATAAACAATCACTTGATTACACCAAGTCTAAATATATTGAAAAGTATCTTAATTAAATTCAAATGTTGAGGCTATTGGCATTTCGTCAGAAAGGATTAACTTGCCCTATACGCAAACCCCATTCAACTAAGTGAGTTCCATAAAACAAGGTACGCATTTTTTGTTAGGGATGCATTCACCACTCCAGTAAATATAAAACTAGAATATCATTGCAAAAAATAAAAGGGTAACAGAATTGCCGATATACCTTTAATAGGATTATAACAGTTTATTTATCCAAACTTTTGTTAAATAAACTATTTAATGCATGTTCACAAGGGATGGAATATGAACATATCCCATATTTTAAACGCTCGTTTTGTAAACAAGCCTCTTATGATGACAATATTATTCTTTTTTCTGGTATCAAGCCCATCTATATCAATAAACGCTCAAAGCATCCCGCCGTCTGGCACTGTAAAAATCATAACGCATGTCATCAATGATAATGCTGGCACCAAACAAGCATCAGACTTTTCAAACTGCATGGATACATCTAGTCCCGGCAGTTCAAGAGTACATTGCTCTTCTGGGAATGAACAGGGCAATGTAGTTAGCAGTATTCACAAGGTACCTTTCAAGGTATCTGAAGACCCAACTACCCACCATTCTGGCTACACAGTTAGCTACTCTGAAGGTTGCTCAGGCTCTATAAGTTCAGGTGCAACAAGCACATGCACGATTACCTACAATGATTCCCCTCCCGCACCAATTCCAAACCCTGGAAATGGCCCAATAACAATATTTTCCCTACCCAACATCTTTGGTTAGGGGGAATTTTTTTATTCTTTTTGAGCACTTCAACAAAACCCATTAATGAAATATTTTGCCATTATGCGGTCCACATTAAATGATTTATATGTATTATATCCATCCATTGAATTATAATCTTTGAACCACAGTAACTCCCCTTCCTACGGCGACTCCATATCAAAAAAAAGAACAGAAATACTTTATGGAGCTAACAATGCGGTATCAAGGGGAGTCTCCTTTATGAAAAATGTTAAATTAAAAATGGATATCACTTTTGATTATAAAGCTCCCTCAATAGTAATTGACATTCCAGAGTATAAAAATGGCTATAAGGACATCCTAAGCAAAGGCGCCAAGATACGTTGTATAACAGAAATCACAAAAGACAACATTCAGTATTGCAAGAAGCTAATGGACATAGTCACCGAGTTAAGGCACATGGATGGCATGAAAGGCGGCATTGCAATTAACGAAAATGAATACATGGCAACAACTGTTCTACAAGAATCACATCCATTAACAGAAGTTATCTACAGTAACGTCAAAGAAGTTGTAGATCAGGGCCAATATATATTTGATACATTTTGGAGGAATGCAACCCCATCCAAAAAGAAAATAAAGGATATCGAGGAGGGATTGGAATCTGCAAAGACAGAGGTCCTGGAAAACCAGGACGAAATAAGGAAGGCGATAACTGATTTGGCATTAAAGTCTAACGACATATGCATTTGCACTGCAATTGGTGGGATAAAACTAATTTATGACAACTTTTTTGATGCATACAAAGAAGTGCTAAAAAAATACAGATATGGGGAACACAAGGGGATTAGATGGGTCACATCAATAAACCATTCAAATGATATCGAGCTAGTCAAATTATTCTCAAAATTGGGCATAAAGATAAGGCATGTAAAAAATATTCCATTTCAAAGTTTTGCATTGAGTGATAAAATGCTTAATTCAACACTGGAGATGATGAAAGAAGGGGGAATGGTTACAAATCTTTTAAATAGTAATGACATTCATTATCTTGGCCATTATGATACGATCTTTAAAGAACTGTGGAAAACAGGAATAGATGCGAAAGACAGAATTAAGGATATCGAGGAAGGTAACTTAATAAACGTAGATATCATACCAAATCCAGAAGAATCGTTAAAATTCGTTACTCAGATAACAAAATCAGCTTCAAGGGAAATTCTAATGTTATTTTCCTCAACGAATGGATACTTGAGAACAGAAAAAGCAGGGGGTTTAGATTCATTAAATCAAATAGCATTTGACGGAATTAAGGTAAAAGTTCTAACCCCATTAGATCCTACCAATGAGGATATAACAAATCCTATAAAATTAAAATATCACCACATAGAATCAAGAAATTTGCAAGCAAACATGCAGTTTGGAATTGGAATAATCATAGTCGATAAAGAGAAAAGCCTGATTATCGAAATCAAAGACGATGCCAAAGACATTTTTATTGAATCATTGGGTTTGACAATTTATATTGAAGGAAAATCTACTGCTTTATCTTATGCTAAAGTTTTTGACAGTCTTTGGAAACAAGCAGAGATGTACCAACAATTACAGATTCATGACTTGATGCAAAGGGAGTTCATCAACATAGCAGCCCATGAGCTAAGAACCCCAATACAGCCAATACTTGGACTAGCGGAAATCGTCAAAAATAGAACAAAGGATCGTGAGCAAAAAGAGTTGCTTAGTATTGTAATTAGCAATGCAAATAGGCTAAAAAAACTGTCCGAGGATATTTTGGATGTAACAAAAATCGAAAGCAACTCCCTGGACCTGAACAAAGAGAAATTTTATTTTAGAGACACGATTATAGATATTGTTAATATTTACAGAGAGGGGTTAAATCAGAAAAACATAGAAATCAAACACTTTATCTCTGATGGAGACTGTTTGTATGCAGACAAAAACCGAATTTTCCAAGTCGTTTCCAATTTGATAAGCAACTTTATAAAATTTATAGATGATAAAAGAGATGGGGTTATATCCATAACTGCAGAAAAGAAAGAGATTAAAAGCGACATCAATAACGATGACAATAAGTTCGTTGTTATTAGCGTAAAAGACAACGGCACTGGCATAGATGAGAATATAATGCCTAAATTGTTTTCTAAATTCCAGGCCAAATCATTTCATGGCATGGGTTTAGGACTTTATATATGCAAAAGCATCATTGAAGCCCATGGCGGCTCAATCTGGGCAAAAAACAATGATGATGGAAATGGAGCGACATTTAGTTTTAGTTTGCCCATCATGGTCAATGACTGTTGCTAGCCTTTGTAATTGGACTAATTTATGATTTGATAGATGAATTAATTATGCGATGAAGAAAATATGTGTATGTCTTGTTGTGTTGTAAACATATAAACATCGGTATTGTTTTTTAATGAATTTAGGACTCTACTGCATGATCTATTGCTTTTAGAAATACTTGGTGTTCAATCGGCTCACTCAACAATGCTATAAGAATAGGCAAATCTGTGATATGACCTTATCTGGGTTCCGTATTACTTCGTGTTCCCAAAACTCAAGGACAATCCAACCTCCGTCAATCAGATTCTCCCTTTTCCTGAAACGCCTTGCCTTGTTGGAGATCAACTTTTCTCTCCAAAACGAAACATTGCTCTTTGGCTCCCGATAGCATTCAACACAACCATGCCAAAAGCAACCATCGATGAATACTGCAGTTTTCTTTGCCTTGCTTGTCAGGTCTGGTTTTCCAAAAATGGATTTGTCATGGATTCGGTATCTTTTTCCTCTAGCCCACAGGAGCTTTCGTATTGTTGTCTCATGCTTTGTGTTTTTGGACCTTATGCTTGACATTACCCTACTTCTCTTTTCTGCGCAAATCCTGTCTGGCACAGACCATAAAATGACACCCTGTCTTCTATATTTTTCCCCGACCTACATAATACAAGCCAGAAAAAGGCGCTCTCTGGGAGCATATCGCATACCGGTCAATTAATAATGTGGTGGATGGCATTGCCTAGCTGGAAGATACTGCCCAATGCATTTAACCCAAACTAATCTACTACACACACTCACACACTCCAACTATTATCTAATTTTTTTTTTTGGCAATGGCCTAGGTAATTATTAGAGTTTCATCATTTTATTTGCACATATGCATATTTTTGATATGGAAAAACAAGGCGTTTTTTCACACCAATTTGATCCACAGATCCACAACACAGTCTATCACTTTTCAAATACCGCAGCAAAACGTAATTAACAAATTGGCTAAACCTTGTTATTTGACCATTTGTCATGTATTGGGTATCTTAAAGCCTAATATGCAATATCCCATTTGAAAAAACCATGAGCATAAGTCAAATTTATAAATCAAATATTTCATATTTGTTTAATGAATTCGGATATATCAAAAACGATATGTCTAGTGGCATTCTCATCACTGATTGCAGTATTTCTAACATTTAGCAATAATCTCACCATACAAAGTCAAGAGTCAAACAGCAGCACTTTCTACAATAATATCCAAAACAGTACCGCCATAACCCCTGGCCATAACCAAGATAGGTCAGACAAAGAAATAAGAAACGACAAGATTGTAAGGGAGTTTTACAACAAGGTATTCTTTGACAAAAATGCCTCAGCTGCAGCCAATTACCTAGAAGAGGATTACATACAACACAATCCAAATGTCCCTACAGGGAGAGAGGCTTTTATCAACGCATTTACACTAATCTTTGAGCAAAGCC
>JBNJLU010000116.1:0-6030 GCA_050591185.1 Candidatus Nitrosocosmicus sp. | reverse complement strand
CTGTCAGAACAGCTAAAAAAAGATAAAAAGATAAATCCTCCACAATGGTCATATTTTGTTAAAACAGGAACCCATGCTGAAAAAATGCCCCAAAATAAAGATTGGTGGTATACGCGTTGTGCTTCACTTGTAAGAAAAGTTTACCTGCATGGCCCCATAGGAATTTCTGACTTAAAAAGCTATTATGGTGGCAGAAAAAGAATTGGTTATAATTTGGACCATCATGAGGATGCAGGTGGTGCAATAATAAGAAAGGCACTTCAACAGTTAGAATCCGCGGGATATATTGATAAAAAGAATAACGGGAGGATGATTTCAAATGACGGAATGAAAAGAGTGGATAGGCTCGCCACGGAGATATTTAGAGAGGTTTGTAAAGAAAACGAGAATTTGCAAAGATATGCTTAACGGGGTTTGAAGGAAAATGTCCGGTCCTCCTCCACCACAACAACAGCCATCTGACGAAGAGATAAGAAGACAACGGGCTGAAGCTGAGGCAATCAAACAAAAGGCACTTGCAATGCTACTGGATTCTGAAGCCCGGCAAAGACTTACCAACATAAAGATGGTGAAACCTGACCTTGCATCGGCTGTAGAAAACTATTTGATAAATGCAGCCACAACTGGGAGACTAAATAGAGCACTAACAGACAATGAACTGAAGCAGATTCTTTTAAGCATACAACAGCCAAAAAGAGAATTTAAAATAAATAGGCTATGACAAAACATTCGTAAAACATTATGTTTTTTTGTTGTTATTGATTATTTTTAAAATTATTTTTTAGTTAACTATATTAAGGTTTTATAATATCCTTTTCCCATGAAGGCAGCTGTTTTTAGAGAGTATGACAAAGATCCTACTAAAGTAGTAAAAATCGAAGATATCGATGTCCCAAAAATAAAACCTAATGAAGTTTTAATAAAAGTGGAATCGTCTGCATATAACTACAACGATTTGTGGGCCATATGGGGAGACCCGGTGAAAACGCCTCTTCCGCATATCTCAGGTAGTGATGTTGCGGGCACTATTGTTGAGGCTGGTGATGATGTTACCAAGTTTAAAGTTGGAGACCGGGTTGTTTCCCACTCTAACATGAGTTGTAGGGTGTGCGAACATTGCACTTCTGGCAGAGAATACGATTGTAAAGATAGAATGATATGGGGATTCCAAACCGGACCCCTGTGGGGTGGCTTTGCCCAATACACCCATCTACCGGAAGTTAATGTTGCCAAATTGCCCGAAAATGTCTCATTTGACGATGCTTCGGCAATATCCATGGTGGGAATGACAGCATGGCATATGCTAGTTGGAAGGGCCAAAATCAAACCGGGTCAAACAGTTCTAATAATGGGTGGAACAAGCGGTGTCGGAATGGTTGGTATTCAAATAGCCAAACTTTATAATTGCAACGTAATTGCAACTGCTGGTAATCAACAGAAAATGGATAAGTGTCTGGAATTGGGTGCGGACAATGTGGTAAACCACAGAGAACCTGATTGGTACAAAAAAGTAAGATCTATGACAAAGGTAGAAGGTGGTGTGGATGTGGTATTTGAGCATATCGGAAAAAATGTATTCCCACAGGAGGTTGGTTTGCTTAAAATGGGCGGAACATTGGTTGCCACAGGAGCTACCACTGGTTATGACTCTACAATAGATTTGAGGTTTTTGTTCTTTAAGGGAACAAACCTTCTTGGCTCAACACAGGGAACGAAGGCGGAATTAGAACAGGTAATTCATTGGACAAGCAAAGGGAAGTTAAAGCCATTGATACACACAACATTACCATTCTCAAGTATGGTTGAAGGCCATGTTATGATGGCAGGCGCAGAACAGATAGGTAAAATCATGACCTCTCCACAAAAACTTTAATTTTTTTTTGTTATTGGATATAAACCGTGGGCACCTCAAGAAGTTTAATTTTCATACCTGGAAATAACCAAAGGTTTCTGGAGAAATCCAAAACTGTTGGTTCAGATATAATTTGTTTTGATTTAGAGGATTCTGTTCCTTTTGAAGAAAAAGAGACTGCAAGAAATCTGGTGAGCAAAACAATAAATGATATTGGCAAATCCGATGGGTCTCATGGGAAGGCTGTGGTTTCCGTAAGAATTAATGCACCTGATTCCGAATTAGCTGCAAATGATTTAAAAAAAATCATATTGGATGGAATTGATGCGATAGTAATACCCAAAGTTGAAACAGACTGTCAGATTGTTAGAATATCGAATATTATAAAAACTTTGGAAAAGGAAAATGATATCCCAAATGATTTTATAAAATTAATTCCTTCAATTGAATCTGCTTTGGGGGTTGTAAATGCTTATTCCATAGCAAAATCAGACCCCCGCGTATCGTCTCTTGTATTTGGGATTTTTGATTTTTTACATAATATGAAAATTGATGGCAATGACGATGAGGTTTTAACTGGTTATTTGTATGGTAGGGCAAAAGTACCGGTTGATGCAAGGGCTGCAGGAGTTGACTCAATTGACTCTATTTGGCAAAACATTGATGATATGGATGGATTGGAAAGGGATTTAGTTTTTGGAAAAAAATTAGGGTACACTGGAAAATGCATAATTCATCCTTCTCAAATAAATTTGGCGCACAAGGTTTTTGCTCCCTCGCTACAAGATATACAATGGGCAAAAAAGGTTGTGTCAATTCTTGATGAATCCATGATGGATGGGAAAACAAAAGGGACAACTGCAGCAACAACAAAGATAGGTGCTGTGAATTTGGAGGGAAAAATGATAGATGCCGTGCACTATAAACAGGCCAAAAGAATCCTAGAGTCTGTCAATTCCTGAATAATTTGGATTTTTTTACCATAAATGATATTCAAATTTTATTATATTATATTATATCCTGTTCTTTTTTATAATGTAATATGTTCACTGGAATTGTCGAAGATTTAGTAAAAATTGAGGAAATAAAAAAAACTGGTGCGTCCAAAAAAACCAAAATAAATGGCCTTGAGGATAAGAACAGACATGACACTGAAATAACAATAAATGTTGAAAAAATGGATGAATTAAAAATTGGTGACAGTGTTGCAATAAACGGGGTTTGCTTAACAATTGCAAGATTAGATAAAAACATGGCTACTTTTCAAGTCATTGATGAAACCATTAAAAAAAGCTGTTTCTCATACATCAAAAAAGGGGACAAAGTCAACATAGAGAGAAGCTTAAAGGTGGGGGACAGACTTGAAGGGCATTTTATTTTGGGACATGTTGATTGTATCGGAAAAATAGAAAGAATTGAAAAAAATAACACGGGAAGTAAAACTATAATAGAAATTGCAGACAAAGGCATCTTGCACCTTATCGCTCCAAAAGGGTCAGTTACAATAGACGGAATAAGCCTGACTGTTGTAAATATTGTGGATGATGAAGTGGAAATTGCTTTAATTCCGCATACCTTGGAAAACACCACATTAGGTATAAAAAACATCGGGGATTTAGTAAACGTGGAGGCTGACATCCTGGCGCGATATGTGTCAAATATCTACCAAAATATTGGTAATAACAAAAAAAACAGTAAGATATATTAACAATAATCATGCAAAAAACATAATTGTCAAAAATATCTGAAGCAGTAACAGCACTAAAAAATGGAAGTTTTGTTTTGATCCATGATGACACAAGCAGAGAAAACGAAATTGATATGGTTGTTTCTGCCGAAAGTATTTTGCCTAAACACATTTTAACAATGAGGAAAGACGCAGGAGGTCTTATTTGCACGGCAATATCAAGTGAGCTATCTCTAAAACTAGGATTACCTTACATATATGATGTTTTAAAAAACTTTGGAAAGTCCAGCAAATCTATTTCTATGCTAAATAAAAATACCTCGCCATATGGGGATAATCCGTCTTTCTCAATTACACTGAATCATAAAAACACATACACGGGAATAACAGATTACGATAGGGCATTAACGATTTCATCGTTAGCCAAGATTTGTAAAGAGTTGGGACAAAACATTGAAAATGATGACATGATAGTCGAAGAATTTCGGAATAACTTTGTAACACCGGGTCATGTACCAATCTTAATAGCCTCAAAAGGACTTATCGATGAGAGAATGGGCCACACAGAGATGTCCGTTTTCCTTGCAAAAACTGCAAATATTGCAAATGTAACTACCATATGTGAAATGTTGGATCCAAATAACTATAAAGCATTATCATACAAAGATGCATGCAAGTACGCTCAAGATAACAACATCGTTATACTTGAATCAAAAGATCTGTTAGCATATGCAAATAACTTATTATAAAATATGAATAAGATAAAGATAGGGATAGCGGTTGCAGATTTTAATAATGAAATCACATTGTCGATGTTAAATGAAGCAAAAAGACATGCTCAGGACCTATCCATAAAGGTTACATATGTATGCATTGTTCCCGGAGTATTTGACATGCCGTTGATGGTTGAGGAGATGCTGAAAAAAAAGGATATTGACGCTGTAGCAACGTTGGGTGCGGTGATAAAAGGTGAGACTGGACATGACAGGGTGATAGCAAATAATGCTGCCAGGCTTTTAGGGGATCTTTCGCTAAAATACCACAAACCTGTTGCACTAGGCATTACTGGGCCGGAAATGACTCTTGAACAGGCCAAAGATCGGATAGTGCCTGTGTCTCATCATTCCATTAATACTGCTATGTCAATGGCTATGAAATTAAGAAAGATTAAAAAAAATAGGTTAAAAAATAAAGGAATGAAAATAATAGATTAGTAGCGTGACATATCAAACAACAATAGTCAAATTAGAAGGGTATGGCCCATGGACATTAGGCTTAGGTAGCGATAGAGAATACCTTCTGCAAATATTGCAATCAAAAATATATGCTGAATTGCAAGAATCGTTTTCCAATAAAAACGGGCTAGTTTTTTCTAATCGATTCGATGAGTTTATTGCTGTTACAAATACAATTGACATTGATGATCATAGGAAAATATATGAGAAATTTTCGAGGAATGGCGAAAAAATAGGCATATCTATGACCATCGGAATTGCCGACACACCATTAGGGTCGAATAAAAAGGCTCATCATATAAAAAACAAAAAAGAATATTTAATTGATTCTAATATCTATGGAGTCAAGGAAAATAAAAACAGTGAAGTTAAGGCGACTGATGCAAAAGCAAAAGGGGATGATGATGACGTTAAAGTTCTTCATATCGACATTAATGATTCCACAGCAATAACTAAGGATTTGTCATCATATGAAATAACAAATTTGATTATCAATTTATATTCAAACATTTCAAACATCTTTTTACGGGAAGAAAGCTTGGCATTTTATTTGGGTGGCGATAATTTTATGATAATCGCGGAAAAAAGCATGACAATGGAAAAGGTCAAAGAAATTGTTGATTTGATAACTGCATCAACAAAAATAAACCTAAACTGTGGAATTGGTAACGGAAAAACGGGTAGGAAAGCGGCTGAAATGGCGACCAAATCGTTAGATGAGATACGAAAATTCAGGAAAAACGGTACAATAATTAATGTTTATGAATTACCTTGACCACAGTTATAAAAAAAGCTACTATTTTATATGGTAACGAATTGCAAATAATGGAGAATGGAACAATAGTTGTAAACAACCAGGGCGTGATAGAAAAAATAGGAAAAAGTTCGACCTTAAATGAGGGTATTTGCTGTTCTGACACGATAGAAAATAAAGATGCGTGCATCATTGATGCCGAAGGTTATGTAATAATACCTGGTTTAGTAAATTCACACACTCATGTAGGGGACGCCATAGGAAAAGACATATCGTCAAATGCAGATCTTGATGCAAGAGTTAACCCAAACCATAGCGTAAAAAAAACCATATTGGAAAAAACAGATACCGAACAATTAAAACAGTCAATGAAAAATGCCGCTATATCCATGCTAAACAAAGGAATAACAACATTTGTTGATTTTAGAGAAGGCGACTTGACCGGGGTGAAACTGTTACAAACAGCAATAAAAGATGTGCCTATAAAAAAAATTATCTTGGG
>JBNJLU010000115.1:0-6048 GCA_050591185.1 Candidatus Nitrosocosmicus sp. | reverse complement strand
TACTATTGCTGCCTTTTCAAATAAAAACGCAAAAGATGTTGCATCAATTATCACTGAAAAAAGGATAAGTTCTGTCATTGTTATAGATAAAGAAAACCGACCTTTGGGAATTGTTACTGAAAGGGATCTGGTGGAGCGAGTTTGTTTGACTAATTTGAATGCTAGTGATGTTTTGGTGGAAGATATCATGTCTACTCCATTATTAACAATCATGGCTTATGATTCAGTTGATACCGCCTCTAGGGTTATGCTATCAAACAAGATCAAAAGGCTTCCTGTATTAGAAGCTGATAATAGGGTTGTTGGTGTAATCAGTGTTACTGATATAACCAAACATTTATCTAAAATATTGTTAGATGATTATAATAGATACAGATCTCTAAAGAAAGTATTGGAAATGGATGACGTATTTAATTAAAAAATTTGGCACATGGTTCTCAACAGTTGTTGTTTAAATTTTAATTGACTCTATTTTGAATGAAATTTAACCAAATACATAAAATAGTCTGTTAGTGTTTGGTGTGGTATTATATCATTAGTAAGGCCTTGTTTGTTTGTGTCCTTAAAAGACAACTGAAACAATGAAAATCAATATGAAAAAACTGTTTTTGATAGATGGTAATAATGGTACAAGGGACTTGATTTGGGCGTGTTTACAAAAGAAATGATGGTTTAGCCATCTGATGAATCTCGCAACCAAACACAATTGACCTTGTTTTTCGACCAATTAAAAAGAACATGGTAATTGATAATAATATAATGGCAGAAAATCTTGGTGATTGATAAATTTTATTTTGATTAATGGAAATGGTTAAATTATGCTGTTAATTTTTTATAATAAAATGCCTTGGTAGCTCAGCCTGGTAGAGCGTTGCCTTGGTAAGGCAAAGGTCGTGGGTCCAAATCCCACCCAAGGCTTATTTGAGATAAAGGAACAACATCCCTAGTTTAAGTTCTATACAATGAGTATGATGGCATTTTTAAATTAATATCTTTTTTTGACCATTATTTGACAAAACAAATTAGCGAAACCAGGTATGGTCAAAATAATAGGGGTGGGGATTCTTATGAATTATCTATTATACGAAATTTGGGTCGATAAGAGCAATATTGCTGATGGTATTATTACAACTAGTTAATAGGTGGTTAAAACGTAATGCTTTGCTAAAGAAGATATATGTATATATATAACATTGTTCTTTATATTAACTTAATGAAAATTTTAATGATCTTAACTGTTCCATTGATATTGTCTATGAGTATAATGCTTGGATTAGGTTCTGCAGATATGGGTGCCTTTGGTCAAGCAAACCAAACATCCGCACAAGCAAACCAAACATCCGCACAAGCAAACCAAACATCCGCACAAGCAAACCAAACATCCGCACAAGCAAACCAAACATCCGCACAAGCAAACCAGACTTCAGGCCCACAAATGACTGATAAGTTGTTAAGTTTAGCTAATGATGCCCAACGTGCATTAAATGCAGATAATGATACTGCAGTGAAAGAAAGTGTTGGCCAAATACAAGGTACCTTGATAAATGCTTCACAGGCTGAAGGTAAACAGGTTGTAATTGTACCTTCTGATGTAATAAGTCCAAATGCTGAAGATACCGCGGCAGATACTCCATTAGACGACGAGGAAACAGCAGACGACGAGGAAACAGCAGACGAATAATCTTTTTTATTTTTTAGTCTGTTAACGTTTAAATCATAATATCAAATATTAAGAAGAGGTCGCTCGATGACCTTAAATTAATTGATATTCCTTTTTTATCTTTACCTGTTTACAATATATAATAAAGAGCATGTAAATTTGTAGCTTATTGTATACCCGTAGTGGAATGTTGATATCTGTACCATTTGGATGGATTTATTGCATTGATGAGTTATAATTAATCTGATTTGTGTCCATATAACAATATGACTTGTTTATATAATGAAATATAATCTTGAGTATATTTACCTGTATACCCATTGCATTAATTCTTATATATTAATAGAACAAAAAACATAAAAATAAACAAGTATTTAATTATCATAACTATGAAAAAAATAATTTTATTGCTATCTATCCCTTTAATAATGGCAACAAGTTTAGTTTTCGCTTCTATAAACCTTAATGCTGTTTATAGTCAGCAAAATCAAACATCGTCCCAAAGTGATAATCAAACGAGCAATCTGAAAATCCAAGACCTCTTAAAATTTTCAAATAATGCTGTTATTGCATTAGGCGATAATGATACTGCAGTGGCAGAAAGCCTTGAACAATTTCAAGATTCTATAATAAATTCAACAGGTAAACAGGTTATTAAAATCCCTGCAGATGCAGAAATTTCAAGCTAGATAACTATACCTCATATTTATAAACGTAAATAAAAAATATTATTTCTGTTTTTATAAAATGCCATTAATCATGCCTATATAAAAGGTAAAAAATTCTTATCCTAATCAGAATGAATTTCTATATGATGCGAATATTCTTTAGTTTTCATGACTGTGCTGTAATTAAAATAGCTGTGTACAAATAGATGAGAGTTCACATAATTGCCAATAGTGCTTTTGTCAATATAATCGGAATAATATCTGTGATCTACATATCTTTTTGACAATTATGTTGTTTTTGTGTGATTTTAGAATGTTACTAGTCGGCCTTTGATGACTTTTACTTTTTGCATTCATATAAATGGCCAAAGATTCAAATTCAAAAATTTATAATATATATATCAGTTAACCAAACTAAAATCAATTAGAGCGGGGGTTGTAGAGCCTGGCCAAATTAATTTAAACGATTTTGGAGACGCGGGACTTAAGATCTTCATAAGGGATCCCGTCTCTCAGGGGTCCGTGGGTTCAAATCCCACCCCCCGCACTAATAAATTTTAAATAACCACATTTTTGTTATTAATATGTTTAAGGGTAAAGTATTGCTAACGCATATTTCTATCCGCATTCAAATGTGGTTTTTGGAATAATCTTTCCTAAAATATTGTTTAAAACTATATTTGTTCTATTAGTTACGCCTTAAGATTTAATTTATAACCTTTTAATAACATGGATTTGTTTTGAGAATGTTTGACAAATGCTATTGAGTTTTATTTTCCTTTAGTTTTCCTTTGTTTTTCAGTATGCTTTTGATAAAATAAGCATGAATCCTATTATCTTCTGTTAACTCTGGATGAAATGATGTTCCAACTATGTTGTTTTGTTGAACAGCTACAATTTTGTTATTGTATTTTGCTATGATTTGAACATCATTGCCTGTTTCTTTGACAACAGGCCCTCTGATAAACACCGCTTTAAATGGCTTTTCTCCAATCATTGGTATGTTTAAATCTGTTTCAAATGATTCATGCTGCCTACCAAATGCATTTCTTTCTACTGTAATATCCAAATTCTTTAATAGTTTTTGTTTTTTTTCTCCAGTGGTTTTACCTTGAACTCTATTTGCTAATAATATCATTCCTGCGCATGTAGCTAAAACGGGTAGGCCTTCATGGATTCTCTGGTTTAGTAATTTCCAATTGGATTGGTTTAATGACATCATTGTGCTAATCACCGTGCTTTCTCCTCCTGGAATTATCAATCCATCTACTTCCAGTATTTCATCGTAGTCTTTTACTTTGACTACTTCTCCTGTAACACCGGATTCAATTAAAGCTGCCTTACAGGAGATAATGTTCTCTTCAATATCGCCTTGTATGCTTAAAACACCAACTTTTAAAATCTCTGTCAATATGAGGGGCCCCGTTCTTGCATCTTTAATTCCAAGTTTTTTGTGTCGAGACCTAGTAATGATTTTCTCTCATCTACCAACTTTTGTGCTTCCATTACCTCTTTGACATTATTATGATGCGTAGTAGCTATTACTATGGAGTTTGCTCTTTGAGTTGGATCCTCTGATTTAAAAATGCCTGACCCAACAAAAACCCCATCACATCCTAAATTCATCAAAAAAGCCGCATCAGCTGGAGTTGTTATTCCTCCAGCGGCAAAATTTACAACTGGAATCCTTCCTAATTTCCCTACTTCTTTAACCAATTCTAGAGAGACCTTGTGTTCTCTTGATATCCTTATCAATTCTTGATGATCATTATCATAATAAGCTGATTTTAGTTCTCTTACCTCTTTATTTATTTTTTTTATGTGGGTTACTGCTTCTGCAACGTTTCCTGTACCTGGCTCTCCTTTTGTTCTTATCATTGATGAACCTTCTTCAATCCTTCTCAAAGCCTCTCCCAAATTTTTAGCTCCATTAACGAAAGGGGTTGTAAAATCCCACTTCCATACATGATTCTCATCGTCAGCAGGTGTTAACACTTCACTTTCATCGATCATGTCTACTCCACAGGCTTCTAATACTTCGGCTTCAGATATGTGCCCTATTCTGCATTTGGCCATAATGGGAATGGATATTGCATCCATTATATCGTTAATTGACTTTATACTTGCTGTTCTTGCAACACCA
Source organism: Candidatus Nitrosocosmicus sp. (assembly GCA_050591185.1). Taxonomy (GTDB): domain Archaea; phylum Thermoproteota; class Nitrososphaeria; order Nitrososphaerales; family Nitrososphaeraceae; genus Nitrosocosmicus. The sequence continues at coordinate 1,577 of JBNJLU010000115.1, read as the reverse complement.
CCAGCTTTTCTTACATCATAGGGTAGTTTGTCTAGCACCATTACTGCAACAGCTCCTGCATCCTCAGCTATTTGAGCTTGTTCTACATTTGTAACATCCATTATTACACCGTGTTTTTGCATATGGGCAAATCCTCTTTTAAGTAATGCACTTCCTTTAACAACTACGCCATTTTCGGTGACTTTTACTTTTTGTCCTTTTGGGTTAGAATCTGAAGAAATTAATGAGATAGCCATAATATTTTACATTAACTATATGCTATAGAGGTATATTATTATTGAGTTATGTTTAATCTCATTTTTTACCTATTTTTACAAATAATTACACATGTATAATACAATAACCTAAAATTTCGTTAAATATTTCTGCACATTAATACAAATATAAAAATAAAATTGTATTAAAGGTTTTCATGGTTTTACAATATGGAAGTGGATAGCAAAATTTAAAAAGGTATTGTCTTAATTACTGTTAATATGACTTTACCAAAAGGATATAGTCCTAATAAACCATCAGGAACCAGTGGTGGAGGTAGTTCAGGCTCATCAGGCTCATCAGGCTCATCAGGCTCATCAGGCTCGAGTAGGGATGAAATTGAACGTATGATTGGACGTAGAGTTGAAAATATGAGAGGCATTTTCGTTTTAGGCTTTATCTTGTGCTGGGTAGCTACCGCAGGGGGAATATACGTTGGTGTTACTGTTTATCCATGGGCATATCCATTACCAAGCGGTATTTACGCACTTTCCGTACTAACTGTGATTGAAATATTAGGATTGATTTGGATATTGAAAATAGCGGGCGAAAAACCAGTAAGGATGTAAACATCCTTTTTTTATTTATACAAATTTATTTTTTAAATCAATTCTTTAATCATTTAAGATAACTTTTTTCTTACGATATTTTTTTTCAAGAAAAACAATATACAAAATCTTATATATTACCTATAAGAACAGCATTATAATGGTCTGGTTAAGACGTACAACTCACTATCTGTTCATTGTTGTTGTTGCAGTAAACAGTACCTTGCTTACTATCAATGCAGGAGATTATATCTTCTATACTGATTGGGCGTGGACATCATTTGTCGTATTTTCTATTTCTCAATCAACAATGCTTGTAGTAGGAGCTATATACTATATGTTGTTTACAGGTGTTCCTGGTACAGCGACGTATTACGCAACTATAATGACTATCTATACCTGGATTGCCAAAGGTGCATGGTTCGCTTTAGGATACCCATATGACTTTGTGGCAGTACCGGTATGGATACCATCGGCTATGTTGTTAGATTTGGCTTACTGGGCAACAAGGCGGAACAAACATGCAGCAATACTTATTGGTGGTGTATTAGTTGGAATGTCATTGCCGTTGTTTAACATGATTAACTTGCTGTTAGTTGCGGATCCACTGGAAATGGCATTTAAATATCCACGACCCACTCTACCTCCATATATGACTCCAATAGAACCACAAGTTGGAAAGTTCTATAACAGTCCCGTGGCCTTGGGAGCAGGTGCCGGAGCAGTGCTCTGTGTTCCTATTGCTGCGTTGGGTGCAAAACTCAATACATGGAC
>JBNJLU010000114.1:0-6053 GCA_050591185.1 Candidatus Nitrosocosmicus sp. | reverse complement strand
CACCACCACCACCACCACCACCACCACCACCCTACACCCTTTTGAAAGGCGAAGGTTCAAGTCCCGTTATTCCTTAGGCAAAGGCAATAGACCAAAGTTAACCACCAAGACAACTAATTTTATTTCAGCATGTTTACGGGTAAAACTGCTAAACATGCCAGCAACCCCTCATACCAATACATCAAAATTCTGGTCACTGTTTTTTAATTTAAAATGCTTAGGAATTAAAATTTTAAAGGTGGGGGTAAACAATAGCCTCATGATGGATAACGAAGATTGGGAGAGAAAAAGCCTGGATAGGTTCACACTAGATTACATCTATAACAAAATAATTGAGTTAGAACTAAAAAACATTGAAAACAAGAACATAGGTTATGAGTATAAAGATAGAGCTTATAGTGAAATCTTGCTTATAATATCTGATTCAAAAATAGATAACAGAACAATTCAGAAGCTAAAGAAAAGGAGAACCGATCTAAGCTGAATATCTACAATACCAATCGTTTCGTTTTCATTCATTATTTGATTTATTATTCTGACTACTAGAAATCGGATAGAGCCTATCTAATATTTGACAATGGCTCAGCTTACTCATATCTTGATAATGCGACCGCTTATGTAACAATAGGGCCGATTGTTATTTGACTTGTATATCTCAGTACATCCCAACATTAATTCCGCCAAAGACTGATTGTGAATACTAAAGAACCATTGAGATTCCTATCATGGGCTTGATATGGCTGTTATTTTATCAACCAATCCATTTTGCCAATTGGTTATTATTTGACATGATACTCAAAAGCGTTGAGAGTCAAGTTGAAACCATTGCAGGTTATATGGCGAGTTTTTAGTTCTTTTCGCGGCTGTTGTAATAATGGGGGGGCTATCTAGTGAAGCAAAATCATACTGTTTGCTTGTATATGCCGCCTATGCATATAATTAAGGGATAACCATTTTTAACATTCCTACGCAGAAATTAAATGAATATTGGGTCTCTGATGATATATCATCATATCAGGATTATCCTTAATGTAATCTGTCTATGACCGGCCAATAAATAAAACATTGATTTGACATGGAATCAAACGGGTGCAGTAAAGCAACTGCTGCCGCAATCATTTGATCTATGAAACTTGCTACATGCCATTGCTGTTTATGTCTTTGTCGCAATAGTAACTAGATAATCAAGCCTCAATCCATTGTCGTGGATACAGGTGTCCATTCGTTACTCATTGGTGCTTAAAGCAATATAGGTTGAAGGATAAAAACAACGGATTGGTATAACTACTGTATATGGTGCTGCAGCATCCCAGAAAAAACACGGGCATACCCTTGTCTGTTCTCGATCTAGTAATGGTAAATGACGATGGCTCCCCTCGGCAATCGATGCGAAACAGTTTGGATTTGGCCCAGCATGCCGAGCGTTGGGGATACAAACGCTACTGGTTGGCCGAGCACCACAATACCAAAGGTATAGCCAGTACCGCAACATCGGTATTAATTGGCTTTATAGCCTCAGGCACTTCCACCATTAGGGTAGGCTCTGGTGGGGTAATGCTTCCTAATCATAGTCCGCTGGTAATAGCAGAGCAGTTTGGAACCTTGGAGTCTCTGTATCCGGGAAGAATTGACCTTGGCTTGGGCCGTGCTCCGGGAACCGACAGGATGACTGCCATGGCTTTAAGGCGCAGCTTTGACGGTTCGGAAGAAGATGATTTTCCCAACAGCGTTATTGAGTTACAGAGCTATTTTGCACCACCAAAGCATGAAAACAAGGTTAGGGCAACACCAGGCGAGGGATTGAAAATTCCAATGTGGTTGTTAGGATCCAGCACATTTAGCGCTCAGCTGGCTGCAATATTGGGCTTGCCATTTGCTTTCGCAAGCCATTTTGCTCCAGCACACCTAGATGCAGCTATCGAGATTTATAGGGACAGATTCCAGCCATTTGAAACACTAAAGGAGCCTTATGTCATAACTGCTGTCAATGTGGTTGCGGCTGACACAGACAAAGAGGCAAATCGCTTGTTCACTTCCATACAGTTAAGGGCACTTGCAATGATTAGGGGAAACCACAAGCCATTGCAATCTCCAGTAAACAACATTGATAGCGTATGCAGCAAAACCGAGAAGCATGCCATGGACCAAAGGCTCAAGTATTCTTTTGTTGGAGGGCCCACCACTGTCAAAAAGGACCTGCAGTCTTTTTTGGATAGGACACAGGTAGACGAAATCATGGCTGTATCGCACATATATGAGCATGCAGCAAGGCTGCGCTCCTATGAGATTTTGTCTTCCCTTTGACTGCACATTAACAGCAACATCATTAGAGAACACCAAAATGGGTTGTTAGTCAATGAAATAGAGTATAAAAAAAGAAATGATGATATGGTACTTACTTTTGTATTCTGGCCTGTAATTGTTGTTCACAATGGCATCTATTGTTTCTTCTAAAATTGTGTATTAGACCGAAAAAAAATTGGGTTCTATGAGATAGGTTTTTTTACGCGTGTTAGGGTTTATTGCAATAATAAAAGTCTAAAGAACTTCATTAAATGAATTTAATGCTCACATTCTCACTCACCATCTCTTCCGTCAGAAGGTACATGTGGATTATGACTTTTCCCATCTGAAGCATTCCTAAAAAATTGAACACCAAAATCTTTTATGGTTATTGAGTTATCGTGAATCTCTCCTAATAGCTTTTTTCCTATATCGACCTAGTTGTCACCATTTTGAGAGATGTTACAAAATCCATCGTAACACTTGTAGATGCTTATCTCTGGATTATGTCCCTATTGATTTGGCATGACATAGAATAAGCAGTTATTCACAGGATTACTCTAACGGCATTATCCAACATTCTTGTGGCCTGTAAAACCTGAAATGACATATTTGCAAAAATCTTGGACATTATGAGAGTAACAAGTTCACAATATTAACACTGCCGCACTTATTACTGTTGTCCACATGCCATCCTTATTTCCTTCTGCGGACTGTGTGAAATTTTGTGTTTTGTAAATTTTTCCTGAAAGCTTCCATTGCTCCTCATTTTGATCCCACGTAAGTGTTGGATCAGAAGGTAAGCCAATTGTTGTTGCAAGCATTTCCATAGCCATATCCTCAGCATAATCTCCAGCCTTCAAAGATGTCTCTCCAGTTGAATGATGCTCTGACAAATATCCATACTGAGCATCATCCGCTGGTCTGGCCAAACCAATAGACGCAGCGATTAGTCTATTTGGCTCATTGGTGGCCGACTTGGCCATAACCGTAAAAACAATTTGTCCTGGCATGAGGTGTTTTCTTCCCTCATGTCTGTTTACTATTTTGCAGTGTGGTGGCTTGATACTGGAAACGGAAACTAGGTTTAGATCGCTTATTGAGGCGTCACGCAAAGCAAGTTCAAAGCTTGTAAGATAGTCTTTGTGGATGCCTTTGCCTTTAGTAAAAAACATTATTTTTGGAATATATAGAATAGGATTTGACATGAACGTCATTTTGCTTGTGTTATATTCTTCATCCATCTCTAATCAAACAAGGTAATGACATGTTGCAGATATAATTCATTTATCACAAACACATAGATCGCATGGCTCTGCTCACTTAGGAAATGTTTTCACCATTTCAACAATTTTGTGATCTTATGTCAAATAAATTGTTAATGGATTCCATATTGTTCAATTTGGTTCTTTATTTAGGTCAATGCGTCTTAAAACAACAATCAATACATCAAAAACTGTCACAAATCGCTAAAGTGAAGGGTCAACGAAAAAATAAACAGATTTAAACACATGACACAAATTCCTATTGTAAAGAAACTCAAAGAACATAAAAAATTCAAAATGCAATTGTAAAAAAACGATTTTTAGACACTAACTAAATATTAATTATTTTTATGATTTCACACTTTTTTACTAGACCAGTATCTATTTTGCTTTATTTATTAAATCATGAGTCCAATAAACTACAGGCCTTCAATCAGAGTGCTATAATTATCTGCGCTTCTATCCACAAGAGTATTGTTTGTTGTTTCGAATAGTTTTTCTACTAGTTTTGGGTTTTTTAGGGAATATTCTGAAACGTCATCTATTTTTGTTTTTATTATGACCTCTGCTTCGAATAGTCGCTTTAGGTGCCACGATGTTGTTGATGGAGCTTTGTCAACATGCAAAACAATTTCGTTAAAGGTGCAAAACTTTTTGTTATAAAGCAATGTTATGATTTGCTTTGTTGTTTTTATTTTTAAATACCCTCTTAATATGGTTTCATCAGATGGTATGGAAGCAGGATAGTACCTTGTAATGTTACTGTTCTCCGTTCGCAAAACCTTTATTGAGAAGTTTTTTTCCAGCTTTGTCAAATGATGTGATAAAGTCCCATTGTTAAGTTTGGCAAACCTTGACAGGTCTTTATACCTTATGCCGGGAAACAAAGTTATTAGTTTTAACAAGACGTTTTTTTTATCATTCTTATCATTGAATGCAAAAACATATCCTGTTTCTTCCTTTTCCCCTACACTCATCTTTTTTCTGCCCTTATTACCCCAATAGCAAACATGGTGAGCATTAACAGCAACAGAATATGTGGTACCTCTATCTCAATAAAAGGTATGTGAAACTCCCCGAGAGTATTGCTTGTCTCCAATAAATACAATAACTCTGCCGCCAATAAAATACCAAAACTTATTGAGGTAAGCAATACTCTTTTGCTTTTCGTCTTTTTAAAAGATAAAATTGATATGAAAGTCAAAAACAATGCCATATCAAAACTGATTATATGAATGGCTATATGGTAAATCATCGATGGGTGGGCCAAGTGCGGCAAAATTAACGGATAGATTATAACAGATAGAAAAATAATGGACAAAGCCAAAAAAAGGTTTGTTTTGTTAGTTAGCAAAACCTGAAAATATTCATAATAGCTGATATTGGTGTCCTTTTTAAGCAATATTATTGTAATCTAAAAAGTGATTTAAAAAGTGATTGGTACATTAATAAAATAGAGCCTCTGTTTATGATTTTTATGTCTTTTATCCAATCTGGAAACGAAACTTTATTGTTAAGATGCAAATGTTCATTATTGCCATTAATGGGAAAACAGAAAATAAGGACAGAAGAATTTCTCCTGTTATCCCCTTTCGGTTACTAAACCAAAATACTTTAGCAATTATTTGCAATTTTTGTTCGCTATCCGCCAAGGTCAACAGCCCAATGTTTCCCTTGCTGATGTAATGCAGCAAAACGACAATATAAGGTTCATGATTCACCGTCTATTGTACAAATTCCAAATTGCCATGCTCTTATTAATTCAATAGCTTTGCATGAATATTAGGCTCGATGAACCAGCAAATGAATACGGTCTCTAAAACAGGCCAAATATTTTGGTTAGTAAAATTGAATCTAAATGTTTGTTTATATTCTAGTGAACGTTTTTTTTTAAAAAACACACTAACAATAGAGAATCAAGAGTTGATTTATATTGTTATCAGTTTAGCCTGATTATGTTTGTAATATCATCATATTGAAAAATCAAAATACAAACAAGATATTCACCATTGGAGTCACCATAACTGCATTTACTGCGGTATTGCAATTCGGTTCTGCCAATTTAGCATTTTCTCAGGCTGTCGAGTTGCTTCCTATAAATACCGGTAATGAAACACTTGATGGCAGTTTACCCGTATTTTACGAATGTATAGAAGAAGCAGTAGACGCAAGTGCAAATGCACCTCAACAGGTACCCTACTTTGAGGATGAGCCAACAAAGATCGAAGTGAGAGTGCGTTATCAAGAAGTATTAGTAGATGATCCAGTAGAAGTTACAGATGATCCAGTAGTAGAAGAGAACAAGGAGCAAGAATATACATGCATGTTAAAAATAACACAAAAATGACAACATTAAGCATGTTAGGTATTTCAGCAATCGTAGTAATTTTGATATAAATCACTATGGTAGATACTACTCAGGGTTTGACAAGGTATTATAATTGTGTAACGAGGAATGCAAACAATCAAGGATCTCTTTCTTTGGCTGATGTTGAGATTTGTTAT
>JBNJLU010000113.1:0-6054 GCA_050591185.1 Candidatus Nitrosocosmicus sp. | reverse complement strand
TTTAAGTCATCCATTTTATAGGCATACATAGACAAAAACAGAAAAGAGAATTGTTTTTCCAATATTTCATCGTATGGAATTAATGCATTTTCGAGACCATCTATAAAAAACGCAGTAACATCTACAAATGATCGAAGTCCCCTTTTACCCCTTTTTGAGGCATTTAAAAAAGCCAACTCCCATTTTTTTAGAATTCTATAAGCATTAAAGTCACCGTCAGGGTAATACCATTCTTTTGGGGTCGTAATTATAATGTCATCTTTTATACCCTCTAAATCTTTCACATTGCCAGTCCCATTCTTTGGCAATTCTTTTAAAAATTTCATCTTTAGACAGAGAATCCATCATTATAAAAAGAAATTCATTGTTATCGAAACCTGATTTGAGAAAAGAAAAGCAATCAAGCAATTTAGCCTCTTCGTTAGAATATACCACAAACACATGGTCCCCCATTTCCAAAGAGCTAAGATAATTCATTTTTCTAATTCATCTGTCTTCTATGTATTATAGAATATGTGATATTAAAATATTATAGCCACTGTTGATAAAATTGGTTGCTGGAGAAATTGCGTCTTAAAATCATGGTTGCTGTTATGCGCCACAGTCACCTACCACAAGTTAAGGAGTCGTTGAATATAGGCATCCCCTGTACTTGAATAATTAGTTAGTTGAGCACATTATTTAGCCGCCCAACTTATTACCAGTTCAAGCGGAACCAATGATACATGTTTTTTCCCCTTCCCCATTCCTACCTTATTGTGCCTAACTAGGGGTGGAAATTTTACATTATTGGGTGCTGGCTTTCCCTGACGGCATTAGAGCATGGGCAGGCACAATTTTCCACTATTTGCAGGTTATGGTGGACACCTCTTTGACAGTTTTCACATAATTGAGGTTGTGACATTAGAAAAACAATACGTATATTAAATATTAAAGTTTGCCACACAGTAAAAAAGATGACTTTGACGAAATTTTTCAATAGTCATTTGAATTGTGTTTTGGTTCTTTGGTTTTTCGAAGGATGATATTAGGGCCTTATAGAATACGAATGATGAAAACATTGCCCATCTATCGTATTGCAACATCAACTAACACCCGTTTTAATAACTATGAATTAGATGATTTGGCTAAAAGACTATTTGAAATAGGCAACTATTCTCTCCAAGAAACCAACGGACGCAGATTGCTCAGATCTTCAAATCATCTAATAGACGTTGATAACAAAAGTGGAGCGGTATGGGCAGTAGATCAAACAGACCTATGGAATCCAAAACTATACCCACATCTACCGAACAAACAAAATGTAAGTAAAATAGCAGATGAGTTTATAATAAAAAACAATCTCCTTCCCAATGTAGAAGAAGACGACAACAACAACCTTTTTGCGATAGAGATGCTCGAGCCTGCAGGTAGTTACATATCGACTATGAGCAGAATTAACGGTGAAAGAGAAGATCGCCAACTTGACTACAGAATACAGTATTCCTTTCAAATGATATTAGATGATGATCCAGAAAACGAAGGTGGCACGGCAGCAGACATCGCCGTTCCCATTATTGGCGCAGGTGCAAAGCTAGGCGTAACAATAGGAGATGAAGGAAAAATTATAGCATTTAATAGCTCATGGCAACCGTTGGAATCCATAGAGACCAATGCAGATTATATTCCACGAAAAGTGGCCGACACCTACTTTAGAAAAATAACAGAAAAACTAAACATAGAATCGTTTGATGCCACCTTGGCATATACTTTCACCCAATCACATCCAAACAAGCAGCAACAACAGTACCTATATCCGGTGTGGACCTATAGAAGTAATTGTAACGTCGATAACCACAAGTTTCCATTAAGGATTATAACCATTCCTGCGACAGGGTTTGGTCCGACTCCCCTAAGATATGAGCCCCAACCTAGCCGATCAAAGCAACACACACCATTGAATTGGAATTGGAAAACCGGAAAGAGAAGGGGGTTAATTTCCATCAATCCTTATGAGGCAAGCACATCCTGGGTAGGCCAAACCGGTGGCCTGAGTGGCAGCAGAAACAACGCTCAAGGAGTTGTAGATGAACTAAAAAACGCTGGATGGAACATAAACTTCAACTGGGGAGACTGTAACGCATGGGATACCGATTGGGCAGGAAAGGACGACAACTATATTGATTCGTCAGACTTTGTATTTTACACAGGCCATGCCGGTGTTGACGGATGGCAACTTTTCAGTCCTAATGATTGCAGCCCAAGATATTTAACACCAGCGACAACTGGGAACTCCCCTACGGTACCTAACAATAGATGGGGACAACAAGATTTAGAATGGATTGTTATTGCCGCCAGCGGTCCATTGGAAGATGAAATTTTAGCAAAGGATGGAGGAAACGCACTAGACCGGTGGGATGGAATATTTGACGGCTTACACTCATTGATGGGATATGGTGCAGTTACTTTTGACACTGTGTATGAAGGACAAAGGATTGTTCAGTATGCTCAAGAAGGTCAAACCCTAATCAACGCATGGTTCCGTACGGCCCAAGAGATTCAACCTTCCAATAATGGATGTAAAGCACCATATGGCCCCACCGTTTATGTTGGAGCGCTATGGGTGGGAAATGAGGGGCAGCCAGATCCTTTTAATGATCATCTATGGGGGTATGGGTCAGTAGCGGCAGATCCGGTTGACCCAAGCTATATTTCATGCATGTGGGTTCCATGCTAATGACCCCATATCTTTTTGTACATTAGGGCTTCCCTTAGCACATCATATTATGTTTTGTAGGGTGGAAAATGTATATTATATGGAGTATAACGATTTCAAATACAATTCATTTAGACGCCGCATTATAAAAGTCAGTTTCAATCAAATGGACTCACCAAAGGCATGGCAATCTGTATTACATACAACAAACAATCACCTGTGTGTATTTATCAACCCACAAACCTATAGGAAGGTATCATATGCAGGTATTGGTGTTAAATCACCAACTATCAACGGTTTTACGCGTTAGTTAGCAACCCCCAACACCATATTGTTTCTTGGTGCCTTATTTCATCAAAGTATCCTTGATAGGTTATAGATGGCTACCATATCATTTCACAATACAGGATGATTAAATGTGTTTTTCGGTTATTTCCGTGCATAATTTAACTTCCATTGGTCTGACCAACAAACCCCCTACTTTTTCCCTGTTTTTATACGATTGAGGACTTTCATAATGTTTATCAAAAGTATCCTTACTTGACCACACTTCATCAAACATGATTTCGTTTGGGTTTTCAGTGGAAGAATTAAGGACATATGAGATATTGCCTTCTTCCTTTCTTGAGGGCTCAACAATGGGAACAAGAATATTCAGTAACTCCTGCCTTTTCCCTTCTTTTGCTTCAAGGAATGCCAAGACCCGCACAGGAGAATTTCCATTATAGGGGTTATTGGATTTGGAGTCATTATTTTTCATTTTTCAATAGAATTATAAATGCTAATTAAACGTTATGATAAGTCTGTGAATAATGCTATTTACTTGATATAAAAAACACATAGTTAAAAAGGATGGTTTTCTCCATATGAACAACCAAAACAAAATATCAGCCTGTTACCCTTCAAAATCCCCATTTTTATAGCCTGCAAAATGTTTCAACTTAACCATCCTAACTTTGGTTATCACAACAAGAAGGCCAAAATCCCTCCCTCCACCTAAAAAATACGCATACATACAACATATGAAAACATCCTATCACGGTGGGTTTTTTGGCACCAATTAATCAAAACAGTAACAACAGATGAGAGATGAAAAACATCATAGAAAAAAAAAGAGTTTATGGATGGAACAAAATCACCACAACAAGACCGCAACAGAACTACCATACAATCAAATCAAATCAAATCAAACACAGTATGAACATGGTGAAGAGGGGGGTAGTCTTGATCTTCCAATCGATATGGCATTCAAGCCATTGTTATCCACATTACCCAAACTAACAATGACACAGCAGCAGCACAGCATCTTTAAGCACCATAACAACTAACCCTTTTTTTATCATCCCTTTTGTAAATACTCTGTATATCGAGGTGGCAAATAGAATATCTTTTCTGGTTTTATTTTGAGAATAATTCTCTGGACACTGGACGAATGAGAGGGATACCTTTCAGCGTTAAGGTATCTCCTTGCAAGCTTATCTATATGCTCATCAGCGCCTTCAGTTGTCTGTTCAACCACCCTTCCCTTAATGGTTACCATACTATATGGGTTATCTTCATCAACTAATGAAATCGATACCCGCGGGTCTCTGGACACATTCTTTTGCTTTATTCGATCCTTTGCAGTATTTACCAGAATTATCCACTCTTTAGCATCTTCATTTTCCACTATATCCATCCATGTTGGAGTTACCTGTGGTGAACCATCTTTGTTTACAGTACCTATAAAACCAAAATTTTTTCCTCTAAAGAATCTAATGATTTCGTCTGTGAGTATGCTCTTATCGTTATTGTCAAAATTCTCGTTTTTACCCATTTATTTACACCAATTAATAATGTTATTTGTTGTGGAAATAAACGTTTTAGATAAAAAATAAAGGAGGCAATAGATCCAAATCATCTTTCAAACATATGTAACCATCTCTGATGCCATGATTACAGAGAGATACATATACCAATCATCATTGTGATCTCATCAATGCTTTTGTTGGCATTTTATATTAGCAGATACAATGGTAAGAACTCGCCACAGTTTACCTTTATTCAATGTAGGCCAAAAGGGGGAAAATGAAACCATCGCAGTTTCAATGGAAATGCTCAGTGGCATCTGCATATTCGATCTTACAAATGTGGACAACGGTTATCAGGATTGCCTTTTGGGTATCGGGGTCCATTTATGATTGGGTTTACAAAATATCACCATTACCATATAGGACAAATAAAGTTAGATGACAAAATGGGTTATTTTATTTACTTGCGCAGTTAGGCAGCCCCCATTTCGTTTCATCATTTTAAATAAAATTTTTTTTATTTCATTTTCCTAATCGCCTAGTCCAATTTACAAGGTTTTCAAGCAATTGCCTCAAGAACTTTTGGGTATTTTCGTCAACTAGTCTGCCATTTGCATCAAATTTATCCTGTGCGAACGTAACCAGAACCTCCGGCCTGTTGACTGGATGCATATTTAGAAAAACAAATATCTGGCGAAGATGATATTGAGCCCTTGCACCACCCAACGTGCCAACAGACGCACTCATTATGGCAACAGGTTTTTCATCAAATGGATTATCCCCATAAGGTCTTGAAGCCCAGTCAATTGCATTTTTTAGAACTCCAGGCACTGAATAGTTGTATTCGGGAGTTGCAACTAGGATTGCATCTGCATCCCTTATTTTAGATTTAAATTCTTTTACCTTCTCTGGCATGTCTATCTCAATGTCCTGGTTGAATGCAGGAATACCATCAATGTCAAAAATTTCAAGACTTGTATCCCTTGGCATAAAATCGGCTGCAGCACGCAAGAGAGATTTATTATAAGAGCCTGTCCTTAGGCTTCCAGCAAAACCAAGAACTTTTAACTTGCCATCCGTCATACCTTTAGGGTTGACATCTTGTTCTTTATGTTTGTTGTATTCCTAAACACCCAATTAGCATCAAACAAAAACCACCCCCCTATCCCCCTCCGTTTCCGAAATTTATTTTCCATGCTAGTGTAGCAAAAGGAGTCATCCAAATTAATCGTCAACAAATATCAAATAAACAGTGTGTATGTGTAGTGCACATGTGTACCCAATGTTGCGGATAGCAAAAGACACAACTCAATTTACAGCCAGGGAATCGTTTTCTTTATAAATATGACATTAGCGTAAATTGAATTCTCATCACGAAAAATAACGAAAATCAAACTCAATGCGGGTATCAAATGGAGTGGGCATTGGTATGCAAAATCCATAAAACTGTCACAAACTTTACATTATTATTTAATTTTTATTTGCCCTTTAAATTAGAGAAAATCACAAACACATCACAAAAGCACAAAAATTGTATTGTCATCCATACCCACTAGTATTTCAAAATAG
>JBNJLU010000112.1:0-6067 GCA_050591185.1 Candidatus Nitrosocosmicus sp. | reverse complement strand
CCACGTCTGACTAATGAGCGGTTATAGGAAGGCCAGTGAATCACAAATAATTAATCAACGGAATCCCAGCTAAATAGATTGAGTTAGGCGACAAAGCACCTAATAACATAAAAAAAAGGGCAATAGAATTTTAGACAGATAGACAGATAATCATAGAAACAACAAATAAAATTCCTCAAAAATAGACGCTATTTGACATTGGTATTGCAATAAACAATAGTATCCATATGGTTGATTAGATCATCATGACAAATAATTATCTAATAATAACTTACAAAAACGTACTCATAAAGCATATGTGAAAAAAGATTAGGAGGTGTGTCCGTGCCCTTCGGATGACAGTTCAGATACTTCATTAACCCCTATAACGACAGTGCTGGTTGCTGGAAAGTCTATGTCACCTGTAGAATTATTTTTTATTGCAATGTCTGTTATGGTGTTTGCGGAATCAGATGCTAAATCAACATGGTATAAACATAGGTCACCGGCATTTGAAAGATCGGGAACAAATTCCATTTCGGATGAACTAACATTAGGAGCTTGGCCCACTAAAACATTGACATCTGTTGCGTTATCAGTATTGCAAGGCAATTTTGCAGCCACATGGCCACTTACTATCTTGTATGGAGTAGTATCATAAAGGTGAATGAAGCTACCTGCAGGTATTGTTACACCTTCCAACAGTACTGTTGCAGAGTCTCTTACCACATGACCTGAAGTAGCATTTTCTGTAGCATTATGTTCTGCATTTTCTGTGGCATTGGTTTGCGACTGAGTTGTGGTTTCTTGGGAGTAAACAATTCCGTTTATTGAAAGTAGACCGGAAACTAGTACAAAGGCTGTAAAAACAGATAATATTTTACCAATATATTGTTTCATATCATTTTAGCATAAAAAAAGTGATTTATGAACTTGTTTGTACAATCGTCGAACTGACTTACAGGTTATAATAATAAGAAATAGCCTTAACTAAACAGAATCGTTCTTTTACGCATTTATCTTAAGTATTACTGTATTGTCTGTCATTTCTGCTTCCGCATTTTGCACATTAAAATGCTCAAATACTGATTTCATCTGTGTTTTAAAATAAATTGAAAATTTTCTACCCAAATCAAATTGTATTACATATGTATCCGTACCTATCAAAGGAAATGGAATTTAAGTTAAGAATATGCGAAAATCCGTTTTTGTTCTTATTTCTATTTACAGCCATCAATATCTATATATGTTATGAAACAGATTTCAACCAATAAATAACAAAAAAATAAAGTCGATTAGAATTTACTTGCCTGCTATATTAATTATTCCCACCATGGAGTCTGGATGGTATTCGCAATAATACCGTAATGATCCCTGAGTTGCTGTAGGAGTGAAGCTTACTGCAGTCTGCTCTCCTTCTTCTACTTCTTCGGCTTCCACAATGTCTTCCCCGTTTGGCATAACAATCTTAAATTCGTGTTCAGCAGGATCGGTTAGTAAGCTCTTTATTGTAAAGTTGTATTGTTTGCCCGACAACATATTCAATGTGGGATTGTTTTTTCCATCCTTTTGCCATACATATGCGCCATTGATCTCTTGTGCAGTCAGTATTATTGGGCTTTCTTCAACCATATTTTGATCTTTGGGCTCAATGGTATTTCTAACAGCTGATGTATTTGAGGCCGTTTCGCTAGCAAAGGCATTTACTCCTACATTAACGTTACCAGTCATAAATGGGTGTAACATACATTGATATGGATATACACCTATTTTGTTAAAAGTCACTTTAAAGTTCTGGCCTTGAGAGAGCAATCCCGAGTCAAACAGTCTTGAGCCTGAGGTTTCGTTTGCAGATGTAACGGTATGAACGGCCGAATCGTTATTTGTCCATGTTATAGAGGAATTGACGGGAACGCTAATTGTTGATGGAATAAATGGTTCACCAATATTTGATGTAGTTGCTCCCAAAGGTATTGTTACCGTGAATGATTCCGCAAATGCAAAATTGTCATCAATTGAATGGAGAAAGAACAACCCTGAGACAAGCACGATAAGGAATTTGACTAACATTAATCTTTGAAGGAACTATCTACTTATTTAAGTTACCATTCAAATAATATGTACCAAGCATCCGTTCATATCTTTAGCATAATCAAAATCAGAGGCACATGCAAAACTATAAGAAAACGAAATTGAAATCACGATTAACGAAATCATAAATTGGTTTAGCGATACCTAAAATACAAGTTATGAGTTCAATTCCATTACCAATGGTTGCTAGCCCTAATGCTGAACCAATTTGGCAAGTGGTATGGAAATGATAAACAACAGTTATTGAAATTATCCCAATATTACCCTCAATATCGTCATATAATCTCAGCAATGCTCGGTTTTAGTGGGGGCTCTTAAATGTAGCTTTGGGAAAGCCAATCCTTATCGGATGCCTGAATGCCGGATGAATCATAATTAACTCTCCCTTATTTAGCCTAACGATATTGTTTTTTGTGCTTTCATCTAGCATTGAGTATGGCTCTTTGGATAATTCAGATATTCCTAATTTCCCCGTTATGTGCAACCCAGTGTTTTCCTGTAATTTGTAGTCCGTGGCGCTTTTGAACTGTTGTGCAGAAAACAAAATGGTTCCCCTGGACCTTCCCGCAATTACTGTTCTCATAATCTGTTCTGAAACCGCATTGATTTTTCCAAAGGAGGATTTAGGTATATACCTGTTAATCTCGTCAATAAAGACAAAAATATATGGTGTTTTTTCTTTGTTTTTGAGATTGTCATTGGAGGTATCAGCAAACGGGTTTGAGGAATACATCTCATCAATGCTTTTCATTACGTCCCCAACAACAAATGCCTGTTCTTCAACAGAAGATATTGTTGCCACATCTATTACAAAGACCTGGCCTGATCTGATTCTCTTTATTTCTTCTCCAAGGTAAGTGCTTGTTACTTTTTTATCGATGAACATGGGAGATTTTCTGATTCTTTGCAGTCGACCCAAAAAATGCAATATGGAAGATTTGTGTGAGACTATTGAATCAGGGTACTCCTTGAGTTCAGACAGATCGGTCCATGTTTTTACCTCCTTTCCAAAGCTGTCTCTTAGAGGCCATGATTCATAGATATAGTCTATTATTGACGAGAGATTGAATCGAGTGTCATATGCATCATGAAACAGTAATTCGAGCCTATCATAGACATCTTGTAACTCATATGAATAGGTTTTGAAGTTCTTTGGTATATGCATTGAATTTGGCTTGCCGTCTTTGCCTCTTGGCAAAAAATAAGTTACATTATCAAAAGGCTCTATTTCTAAATCAAGAATATCAAATATCCGCTCTGTCCTCTCTTTGATGTCTGTTGATTTTTTATCTATCTGAAGGAGATCCTTTTCTTTGGTATTAAAAATGATTAGTGCTATGTTCTCACTCATCTTTTCAAACAGTGTTTGGTAGGCAGATTGCAACAGAAACAGAATATAGGTGCTTTTCCTGTTTCCCGAAATCCCTGAGGCATTCACATGCGCGGTATCGGGTCCGGTCAAATAGGTTAATCCTAATGAAATAGGAACCTCTAAGCCATTTGTTGTTTCTATAACTCCTGCAGGTATTGGGTCCACCATCTCCGGAATGCCTAATGCAAAAATAATCTCATCTTCAGTAGCAAACCTAACCGATTTGCCTATTCCCACTGGGAAATTTATAGAGATAGCCTCCTTGCGGGCATCCAATACTCCCGTATTTGCAATTGTTCCCACCTTTGCCAATATCAATCCTTTTGAGGCATTATCAGATAGCTGCTGTTGTTGCTGTTGTTTTTCCGCTTCCTTTAGTTGTTCTTGTTCTCTTATTTTCTTCTGGTAATCCGAAAAATAATCAGCATAATCTTTTTCTGCAACTGCCTGCAGTTCCTTTACAATTCCAATGGTCTTGCTGTTATACAAATTGTCAACTGTAACAAAATCAAAAGAATTTATTATCACGTTAGGGCTAATGGCAAACCAGAAACCATCCATATTGTTAGGAAATCTTTCTGATGAAATAGTTTTCCCAATGTCCTTTGGAAAGCTTAAATCTATTGAGGCGCCTCCAACATTGAAATTTATTGGTTCTTGTTGAGGTTGACTCGGTCCCTGGTTTTCCTCATTATTGTTCATTAACAAGATACTGTAAAAACAATTGATAAGTTTTATCAAAACGGTAATTATTTTTAAGATTACAGATGAACTATTATTTAATGTATTTTAGTTTCTTATAGATGCGTATGTAGATGCTGCAAGTATTAACAATGTTGATTCAAAGAACATAAACTTCAGATGGCTGAATTGGTGCTCACCCCATTAGAAGAATACTTTATGGCAAAGGTATGTGTGATTCATATAACTTTAAAATATCAGGTAACAGATAGAAAAAAAAGGAAAACAGAAGCCTAAATTCTTTTTTACATCATACTGCTAAACCCCTTTCCTAAAAAAAGCAGTAGAGTTGTAAAAAGCACACTAATCATTGATTTGTTGCCATCCCTTCTATTTATTTTTTCTGGACGGAATAGCAAGAAGGTGATTATTACATATGGCAACATGCAACCACCAATAGATGTTATTCCAAAGACCATCAGTATATCTGAGTTGACATATTATGCGGATTAGAAACACCATGTCCAATCCTTCAGGAGAGATAGTTGCTTCTACTTTTGATTGAATTTACTTTCAAGGATCAGGGCCATGTTTTTACTGTTTGATGATGGTGTTGATGATGATTTTGTGCACAGGTCATTAGTCTCTATTAGATATTGAGGCAATATACCACAGGGTTAGAAAAGAAATTAACTCAATTGGCAAAAGTTGGGCAGTATTTTCCAGCTGATTTTATGGATTGACAATGATTATTGTTGTAATCTCTTTCCCATTCATAAGACTCACTAGCATTAGATAGGCATAGTTCATAATATATTCTACTTTCTTTATAGGTATCTAACATTTAATTAAAAAGATATATATATTGTAATGTGTATTACATATTGTAGGTGATATTACAAAATGAGCATTAGAGATATAGACAACTATGAGTGGTTTAAGGGATTTTTTGGTCGCAGTTGTGTTGGTAGCGGCAATAACATGAGAAGGGGGTTTTTTGACATGGACCCATTCAGAGCATTTGAGGAAATGCAACAGGAGATTGGAAGAATATTCAATCAAATTAACACAATTCAAACAAACGCACCTAAGGAACTGGTAAGGGAATACCAAACACCCGACGGTGGAAAGGTAAGGGAAGTAGGTCCAATAGTATACGGATATTCAATGACTATTGGCCCTGATGGCAAACCCAAAGTAAGGGAATTTGGAAATGTCAATTCACTTGGCCAGGCAATGGGAAGGGCAGGAATTGAAGGTGGTAGCAATAATAGGAACAATGATAAAAATGGAGCTAATTCCCAGACAACTGTTGAAAGAGAACCACTAGTTGATGTCAATGTAACAGATAAAGAAGTAAAAGTCGTAATGGAAATGCCGGGTGTAAAAAAAGAAGAAATAAAAATAAACGCTTATGACGGTGAGGTAGAGGTCATAGCAAATGATCCCCAAAGGAAGTACCATAAAACCATAGAATTACCACAGTACGCAGATATTGAAACGGTCAAATCCACATATAATAACGGTATTTTAGAGATAACATTTAACAAAAGGGAAGAGACAAAACCAAAGGGAAGAGAGATAAAAGTAGAGTAAGAGAAAGATAGGTAATAACTTATTTTTTTATTCTTGTTTTACATATCATTAACATATAGACCACCATAACATTTTTCCATAATAATTATAATCCAAGATCACTGTTATGCTTAAAAGATTGCTGTCAAGCAAATAGATTCACAGACCCCCGCGATATTATGAAGCAGATCGAGAATCACCTAAAGATTTTGGTTATTGTCCAATGGCAATTGGAATGAATCAAGATCATTGTTTAATGTAATCAAAAGGCATAATCTACCATGATATCATATCAACGGATTAAGGTAACACTTCAACATGAACAAGACGGCGAGATGACAAAATATAAAACCATATAATTAAGTAGTG
>JBNJLU010000111.1:0-6074 GCA_050591185.1 Candidatus Nitrosocosmicus sp. | reverse complement strand
TTTGTTGCACGAGAAACATCAGATAAAATCATTATATTTGGAGAAAAAAATGAAAGGTATGATGTGCCAGTAAAAGAGATCCAACAGGTTGGTGCAAATGTTTTATTGGGGCTCAAGTATTCAGACCTTGAGAAATACTCGGTTCCAAGAAACGCACCTCTGCCTACAAGTAGAAAAGATCCATGGGAAGATCATGATTCAGTTACTGATTTGGCAAGCTATGAAGGTAGGTATCCTAGATCCCTATTTAATAAAGGGGTTAGGGCGAAAAACGAGGATGATGTTGGTCATGTTTTCAAAGAAACAAATGATAAAATTGTAGTTTTTGGTCAATACAATAAAAGGTATGATTTACCAAAAAGTGCCGTTTACCAAGTTGGTATGAATGTTATTTTAAATATAGATTTTCCTGATATCTACAGGTATGAGGTCAACAAAGACAGTCCACTCCCTACGGGTGAACCTGTCCATGCGCTCAATGATGAGGCATTTCCTGAAAACAAATCCTAACATTAAATCAGAACTCAGGACTTGGGACTTTATGTTCTAAATTTTGATTTTATATCATATTTAGGACCACCAGGTTGATGATATTACCATCAAAACCCATACAATTTGTCACCATCATTTTTTGTGACTCCAAACATTATGTTATTAAAAAATATTTTTAATGTAAAATAAAATTCTTATCACAATCCTTTTTGATAGCGATATTTGTAGGGTCAGTGACAGGCATATATAAGATATTATAATTTATACAATATTTTGTAGTAACACCATATCTTTCTTTTTTTTATCATTCTAAATTATTGTAAAAATGAATAATATTATTCATATTTATTATAGATTGTGTAATTTGTTATAAATATTATACATATAAAGATGATTTTTGCAGTTCTTTATAATAAAATGTATATATAGATTTTAGAACATTCTAAAAGTAAACATTAACAATGATAAAACGACCATTACCACTCATATCAACCTACAGAAAAATCAAATGGTAAGTCAAAATGACAAATAAAGACACTGTTGCAATAGTTAATCCAAATTCAAATAGTGGTTTAACCGGTAAAAACTGGGATTCCATTTATCAAACACTTTGTGAATCATTTGGAACGGATATGGAGGTTGCATTTACAAAAAAAAGCGGTGATGGAACAGAACTATCAAGAGCATATTTGAAAAACGGCTTTAAGAACATCATACCTATTGGTGGTGATGGGATGATAAACGAAGTAGCAAATGGATTTTTTGAGGAAAACCATGAGATAGATTATAACTTTAATACCAAAATTCAAGACGATAATAATGCTTATTTGTCGCTAATGCCTCTAAAACCTATAAATCCAGAAGCAATAATGACTGTACTTCCCAGTGGGACAAGGAATGTTTTGATACAGTCCCTTGATTTGCCTAATGATTTTAAAGAATGCTGTACAACTTTGGGTAATTGTAAAACATTAAAAAAAATAGACGTTATAGCTGCACTAGTAACCGAATCCGAGAATTCTTCTAAAAATGTAATGAGGGTTTTTCTCAATGCAGCTGAGATAGGTATCGGCGCAGAAATAATAAGTAAAGCAAAAGATGTCAGGAATATAGTTAACAACAGATTGCTATCCACAATAGCAGGGTTAATCACTACAGTGCCAACTTTTAAAAGTGATATTTGCGAAATAACAATAGGCCTAAACAAAGAAAGTGGTATTGATGACAAAATCATCACTAAAATGACTATGGGTGTTATAGCTAACGGCAAGTTTCTCGGAGGTGGGGTTCAAGCTGCAACAAATGCCAGTGTTGACGATGGTTTGCTTGATATAGTCATAATAAGAAATTCAGATGGTTTTGCGATTGTAAATGAGATCATTAACTTGAAAATAGAAGATCAATCCAAGTCAGAAGACGAAGGAGAAGGAGGAGTTAACGGAAATAACATTTACTATACTCAATCAAAGAATGTCTCTATTGTTACGACAGGAGACAAAAATGTTATTGTTACTTTAGATGGTGAACCAGTTGGCGTTCTACCCGCATTCTTCAAAATATTTCCAAGTTATTTGAACGTTAGAATTTATTAAACTACATTAATCAGTTGTTTTTTTCGTGTCATCAATGCTAGTAATTATTATCTGAATTTTTTACTTGGACTACAAATTTTGCAAGTCAACTTTTATGACTGGTTGTTTACACTTGCAATGATTTTAAATCCTTAAATTAGTAATTATTAAACAAAATGACAAAGCAAACAATAAAAGTGAAAAAATATTATTAGAACTGGTGTACAATAACGTTATTAACAGATATAAACAAAATTTAAAAATTCTTGTATCTTGTTTTACCATGGCAAAACTGTCTTTAAATTACCGCTCTTTTTTCTTTTCCTTCATAAAGTTACCTTTGCTAATGGGATTCTTGCCCGTTAACTGGTGGCATATCAAATAACTCATAGGCATTTCCATAATCTATTTTATCAAAAACAACCTTACAAATCATTTCAATTCATATAAATTATCAGCATATTGCTTAATATGTAGTTCCACGATAATCTTTGTCCCTATCTCAACTAAAACAGAATCTTTGTGACCATTCTCAATATTGCAAAATATGTGCTCACATAATTAATGTGTGCATACTATACATTAAATTAACTCTATTTTGGCTTTCATTATGTGGCTTTTCGTTTGTAACCTTTTCAGATAAATGTTTGATATTTGTTAAATAGATTATAATTTTTTTAGTTTATTTTCATGATTATCTTTCAACATGGTAAGTGATTGTTATTGTATTATTTTCCCCGTAGGTTGTCCCATAACAATACATGCAACCGAGTAGAGAAAGCAAGGTCATTATTTTTGGCGTAATTGGTTATCCACCTGCTTTTCTCTATAATGCTTTCCTTTGTGGCCCCTTGGGGCATTAGAATGACTTGATCATTTGGCAAATTATATTTTTTTAGAATCTGATCCATTTCTACCAAATCTTCTGGTTTATCTATAACAAACTTAAAAGATGCATTTTGTAAATCTTTGTAAAATGATAAAGATTTTTCATAGAGTTTTTCTAAATTTATACCCTTCTGCTTATTAAGGGAATTAGAAGTCTTTGGCGATATATTCCACTGATCTACTAAATCCATCATCTCTTTGGTTGGTATTACAGTACCATTGGTTTCTATCTCGATAAAATAGGCATTTGGATTGCTTTCCTTTCCTCTTTTACTTTTAAGTAGCCTCAACAGCGAAACTAGATTGGCCTGTTGTAAAAGTGGTTCTCCTCCAGTGATTACAACGTGTGTTTTATTGGATAAGTATATTTTTTTTGCTATTTCATATATGCTAAATTCATTAATCTCCGTATTGATATCATAGTTTTCCCAATCCCATGTATACTTTGTATCACACCAAGCACATTTTAGGTTACAAGTTGCGAGACGTAAAAAAATACACGGTGTACCTGCATAGGATCCTTCGCCTTGGATGGAGTCAAAAATCTCGCTTACCTTTAATATCGAATGGCTATTCATCACAATAAATAATTATAATGGTGGTTGCTTGCATTTAAAGGCTTTTTTCAATCATCACGTGTTTCCATCATCATAGTTAACATTTTATTTTGTGATACTTCTGTTGGTAATATAAAAAACATGTATTGCACATCAATTACCGAGATAATTTTGGTTGAAAGATAGATTATTGTTGTATAATATGACGAAAACTATTTGGCATGGTAATAAGGGAAAAGATCATAAAAGATATGAAGCAATTCCTTTTTTGAAAAACTTTTGTTTTCGGCTCATTAAATTTACTTCGGTTAAATTTAACCCGTACAATTATAATATTGATTATACCATTAATTATTAATGGTGTTATATGATTTTTTGCTAAAAAAATTAGATCCCTAATTTAATGAAATATGATTACTGTAAATCTTATACCACACAGTTTAAGTTTACTATCATTATTATGAAATATACATTAGGCAACAGTTACTCCCAAGCATATTGATAGGTTATAGAACAAATTCCCCCCCCATCATTATATGGGCTATTGTGACATTGATTATGGAGAACATTATTTAATGATTATATTCACATTCCCAAAAATGAATATAAAAATGTGCTATCACTTTGTAAAAAAAGGATTGTGTTTATAGGAGCCTTTACAATCATATGCGGTACTCAATATAATTAAGATATCTTTCACCCTTTATATGAAATAAAAAATAAAATCGTTATAATATGATTTACAGGTTAATAGTCTTTCAAAGTAAAATAAAGTTATTTTTGGCCCATAACTATTAAAGATTGAAATCTATATTTTGATGCAAAGAAATTAAGATAACAAAAAACATCAAGAATTATAACATAACTTTTTTATTTACAGGAAACAACATAAATGCGTGTCTGAAGAAAAGGTTATTACATTTAATACTCATTTTCGACAAGTACCAGGACTTGGGTTAGTGGCAGTTGTCCCTAAAGAATGGTTAAATAAAAAGGTAAAGTTTGAATTCAATGAAAGGGTTTTTGAAACCAGTGTTATTTATAGGGGTAAACGATCCATCATTCGTTTAGATTATAGGGCTGGAAATGGAGGCCCAGTTACTATCGAATTGGTTAACTAAATGATTTTATAAATTAAAAACATTATTTGGATATCATTAATAAAGAATTTATCAACGACTATTAATTAATGGATATTCACAAAAACAGTATATATGCTGTATATAAAACATTATTGATTAAACCTAAATTCATTGTTAAGATAAATAGACCACAAAAAATGGCTTTATTTATCTGAAAATGTGATATGGTGGTCATTAATCTATTTGGAACTCACCTGTCCCCTTATTTCGCCATTTGGATTTTCTTGTGTGTGAATATTTGCATATATGCTTCCATTACCCATAGCAGTTGTCAAGTCAGAGATTGATTTGCCCTTTAATGGACCCACAAATTCATCCTCGCTAATAGTTTCGTTTTCGGAAATTTGATCTATTGGAGCATCGGGTCTGAACAAGGTGAATACTATCAATCCGTTTTCTCCTTTTTGACCAAGGTGAAGATGCCCTTCTGTAACGCCGCGAATACTGGTAGCGTTGACTGTATAATCTATCCCTTCCTCTCCTTGTTGGGTCAATTGCACTGTACCTGTAGCATTGGAATTTACAGGTGGTACTTCCTCCTTACCCGTTAGATTGGCCATAAATTTATTATTTTGGGCGAATACTGTTGTATCATTAAAATTGATAAATGTGATGGTAGAAATTGCCAAAGCGGTAATGATAACAACACCTAATGTTATATTTTTGATATTATTCACTACATCTTTATCAATAACATAGTATTTATTTATCATATAAAATTAATTTTTGATAAGGCCTATATTCAGATAAGATAAGTGGTGGTTATATATGTTATATATGTTATATAGTTAGCATCTAACGCCAATGCATCCATTACACGATTGCATGTGGTTTAATAGACCAGGCAAGTAAAATAACTGCGAATGGAACAATCATAGTTACTGATATTAAAAATCACTATTTCATACGATAACCAAATAATAAATAACAACAAAAAAATTATTTATCGTAAATAGTATAATCTATAATAATTTTAAATGTCCTGTTAATCTGTCCAACCTATTGGATGTATCCGGACCAAAACCGCAACAGGTAAGAGTATTTGCTTCTACCTGTGTTTTGCCAGCGTCTCTTATTGCAGTGGTTAAAATTCCGTATCCTCTTGCTTTCTGCATCAAATCAATCAATTCCTTTTCGGATTTTACCTTCAGTACTGCTTTCCTTTGATTTCCATAATTAATCCAATTATAAGCTCCATCCATATTATTGTAAACAACTGTACTGCATGCATGACCCACCTGAGCAGCTATTTTTCCGCATCCCATGTCCAAATCTTTTCGAACTACAATGACAAATTTTATTTCATCTTTTGAATCCATCAGAACATTAACTTATCCCAATGTTAAGAGACGGTGTTATTTAGATTATTGGTATCATGTGATCCCAAGTAAATGATATGAAAGATAGGCCCATTCTCATGCCAT
>JBNJLU010000110.1:0-6098 GCA_050591185.1 Candidatus Nitrosocosmicus sp. | reverse complement strand
AAAAGAAAAAAACGCTGTAGACATGTATAGGGTGATTGCAAATTGCTGTCACAACATAGGCTTGTCAGAAAAAGCAAAGAAATTTGCGATTGAATCCATTAAAACAATTATCAAGGTGGAATCTACAATTCATAATAAAGACATAAAAGAGCTGCACCTCCATGAATCATCAAGCATAGACACAGGTGCAGACCTTGTTGGCTGTGCTACAGCACTTGATGACTTGGATTTATTAGACAATTCCACATTTTATTCCACTAAAGTTGCAGTTGGAGGGGGTTTGGCAAATTTTTCCCACGGTACTATCCCCAACCCAACAAACGCAGTTTTGGAAATTTTTAAACTATCTAAAATTCCGATAAAAGGGGGCCCAATCGAAGCCGAGTTGACAACACCCACAGGGGCAGCAATGCTTGCTAATTTAAATCCCAAAAAGATAACAAACTATCCAGAGTTTATTCCCGAAAAAATAGGGTATGGAACAGGAACCAAAGAATTTAGCGGGATTCCAAACATACTGAGGGTTTCAATAGGCAAACCCGATTTTTTTGGCGACATTCAATCAGATACAGTAACAGTGCTTGAAACAAACATTGACGATGTGAACGGTGAGATAATAGGGAACCTAGTAGAAAAACTATCATCAAATGATACAGAGGGAATAAAAGATGTAACGGTTATTAACGGTATATCAAAAAAGAACAGACCCACCTATATACTAAAGGTGATTTGCTCTGATGAAAACGAGAAAAAGATTGCAGAAACCATCTTTGAAGAATCCGGAACTCTAGGCATAAGGAAAACAAAGACTGAGCGATACATCTTGGGCAGATTCAATCTTTTGGTTCCCGTAGAAATAGAAAAACAAAGTTTTGTCATAAACGTAAAAATTTCGAAAAACTCTAATGGTGAGATAACAAACATAAAACCAGAATATGAAGACATAAAGAGAATTTCTGATAGGATAAACTATCCGTTAAGAAAAACAGTTGATGTTGTCAATAATTTAATATTTCAAAGAAATCTATATGACATATAACATAGTTTTGAAACCAAAAAAAGACAGAACAGAAGAGGGGGAGAGAGAGGGCGGAGAGGAAAACACAGAATTAAATGGAGAGGAAAAAAAGAAGCATGTGCAAGAAGAAGTAGAAGGAGAAGAAGGAGAATATCAGCACCCCAACAAAATCAATGATGCTCTGGAGGTTAAATATACAAGTTTAATTGAATGGTTTAAACTCAAAAACGACAAAGTTTTGGTCGCGTTGTCAGGGGGGGTCGATAGCGCTGTAGTTGCGCTTGTTGCAAAAAATGCCCTGGGAAAGCAGAATGTTTTGGCAATAACAGCAAACTATCAAACGCTATCAGGTGAGGAATTAAGCACAGCAGTGGAGGTAGCAAAAGAATTGGGCATAAGTCACAGAATAATAAAATACAATGAACTGGAAAACCAGGATTTTGTAAAAAACGATAGCTCAAGATGTTTTCATTGCAGAAATGAGCTGGCAGATAACCTAATCACATTGGCCAATCAAGAGGAGTTTAAACTAATAGTTGATGGAAGCAACAAAGACGATTTAAACGACTATAGACCAGGAATGGTAGCATTGCATCAGAAAGGGATTAAAAGCCCACTAATAGAAACAGGTTTTAGTAAAAATGACATTCGAAACCTGGCAAAAGCTAACAAATTATCCATATACGATAAACCCTCCAATGCTTGTCTCGCATCAAGGATTTCTAAAAACATCCAAATAACGCCTGAAAAGTTAAAAAGGATTGAAAACTGCGAATCAATAATAAAAAAGGTTTTTGATGTCAAACAGGTTAGGGTTAGGGATCATGGCGATTTAGCCAGAATAGAAGTGGAAAAAGAAGAGATAACAAAATTATTTGACATAGAAAAACTAAACGAAATAGAGTTACCTTTTAAGGTAAATGGTTTTAAATATGTTACAATGGACATAGGAGGTTATAAGAAGAGCGGACTGACTTCATTAGACAAAGACAATGATAAGTATGTCCAGTTAAAAAAAAGAACAAGCAGCAGCAAAAACAGCAGCAGCAAGGAAAACAAACCATGCCAATAAACGATAGCAAAATCAATAATTTCATATATCTGGACAATGCAGCGTCAACACCAATTGATAAAGAGGTAATTGACGAGATGCTGCCGTATATGACCTGTAGTTATGGCAATCCATCATCGCTTCATAAATTGGGCAGGTACTCAAGGCAAGGTATTTTAAATTCCCGTTTCAAATTATCTAAACTGATAGGCTGCAATATTTCTGAAGTCCATTTCACATCCGGAGGAACTGAATCCAACAATCTGGCACTGACGGGTTGGGCAAAATTGATAAAAAAAACAAATCACTCATGCAATCAAATAATAGTTTCTGAAATAGAACATGACTCCATATTAGAAACGGTCTCGAATATAGGAAAAGATATGAAATTCAATGTTGATTTTGTTCCCGTTAATAAAGACGGCCTGGTCAATGAAGAAAGATTCAAGGAACTGATCTCTTCAGAAACAGGGTTGATAAGCATTATGTTGGTCAATAACGAAATAGGAACTATTCAGCCAATAAAAAAACTTTCAGAGATTGCAAAAAACAAAAACAAAAAGATAGTCTTTCACACAGATGCGATTCAGGCATTAGGCAAAGTTCCACTAAATGTCAAGGACTTGGGTATAGACATGTTATCGATTTCATCACACAAGATCAATGGGCCAAAAGGAGCTGGGGCCCTGTATGTAAAAAAGGGGTTAAATCTTGAGCCCATACTATTTGGCGGTGGTCAGGAAAACAGGTTAAGATCTGGAACTGAAAATGTGCAATCAATAGTAGGTTTTGGAAAAGCATGTGAGGTGGCAACAACGAAACTAGAGGCGAACAAAAACAGAATAAAAGAGATTCAAGGTTACGCAATAAAAAGAATAACCAACGAAATACCATATTCGAAATTGAATGGCTCAGAAAAAAAAAGGGTTCCAAACAATATCAATTTTTCGTTTCAGGGCATAAATGGTGAAGACTTGTTAATCAAGTTAGACGAAAACGAAATAGCTTTGTCAACTGGTTCGGCCTGCTCATCAAACAAAAAGCAAAAAGCCTCACATGTATTAAAGGCCCTGGGTCTTTCCCATCAAGAGGTAACAGGCTCCATAAGGCTATCATTGGGGCACCAGAATACGAGAGAAGAGTTGGATACAACAATAACAAAACTTAAAGAAATAATATCAGAGTTACGAAGTTTAAACGAATTTGAATTTGAAAGCAAACAGAATAACAAAACAACAATACAACGCCAGAATGAAAGGTTTTGAAACAAACTAAATAACAATAGTATTGATAATGGCAAAATCATCCTATAGCACTTTATTGCGTAGGAACATCATTTATTGATCCCCTGCCACTGTTGCGGCCATTGCCATTGTTATTTAACCACAATAGCAGTAAAGCAACACATGTCAAAAATAAAAATAACTGGTTTATGTTTTTTATCGTAATACAATAACAGGGATTCAATGCAATAGAAAGACTTTTTTTACATCCAAGGTATATCACGATCAATAATGACCTCATCGGTAGAAAACAACAATAACAACAATAACAACAATAGTGGTGGCAAGATACAAACAGGGGATAATGCTCCAGATTTTGAATTACTAGACACAAACCAAGAATTTCACAAGTTATCAAACTATAAGGATAATCAGACCATTTTAGCGTTTTTTCCAGCAGCTGGTTCCCCGGTGTGCACAACAGAGATGTGTAATTTTAGAGACTCCTTAAACGGGCTGCAACAGAAGAATGTAAAAATTTTAGGAATTTCTGTTGATAGTCCTTTTGCAAACCAAGTTTTTGCAGAGCACCATAACCTCAGTTTTCCAATATTAAGTGACTACAATAGGGAAACTATTGAAAAATATGATGTGGTAATGCCAAGCCTTGGCAAACTAAAAGACTACAAGGCGGCTAAGAGATCCATATTCATTGTAGATAATAATCAAAAAATAAAATACAGATGGGTATCAGATAATCCAATGGTAGAGCCAGACTATGAGGAAATAAGAAAAAATATTTCAGCATAGCAGTATATAGTATTTGATGCTTTGTTGCATAACTCAAATTTTCGTATTTTTTAGATGTGTTAGTTTCATTTCAGTAAGAGGAATAATCGATATTCGTATCATGCTGATATGTAATCTATTATAAATTGACGAATTTCATAGTTATGCAACAAAGCAGTATTTGATGCTTTTTTACAAACTACAATCATGCATGCAAAAAAAAGGGCCCCATAAAGGCGAAATAACCACAAAACATCCCATGTAGAAAATATGATTTCCAAAAGCATAGGGTGCCTAATCCACCATTTAAAAACGGTTTTAAGAATCACCCATTTCCAAATACAAAACCAATTCAATAGCGAAAAACTTAAATAATTTTATTGCGTAATTTTGTCAATGCCACACAATTCCACAACCATAGTTTGCAAAGTCGCACAGATTGTGGCATTAGTGATTGCGAGAACAAAGAATACGAAAGAGCAAATTAAAAGCCGTGTGGATTGCAAAGGTTACAGAACAAAAAAAAACCAGAATGCAAAATCTAACGAGAGAGGATTTGGTTGTGGATGACAAGTAATGATTCATCACCACTTATCCCAGGCCAAAACAGTAAAGGTAAAGATAACAAGAGTGGCAATTTCAACAGCAGTTTAGATAACGATCAAATAACATTCATCAACTATACCCAGAGCTATTGTGTTTGCATTATCGACATAGTTAACTCCACAGGGAATACATCTCAGATAGCAGGTTCGGAACAAATCAGAAAGTATTATTCCATCTTCCTCAATACAATGGCCTCAATAATCAAAAACTACAACGGAAGGGTAATTAAAAATGCAGGAGATTGTTTAATATATTATTTTCCTAAAACGGTAAATTCCACAAATGTGTTATCCTTTCAGGATGTTCTTGACTGCGGTTTGGCGATGATTGAAGCAAATAACATTTTAAACTCAAATCTAGGTAAAAACAGTTTGCCACCCATCAACTACAGAATCAGCGGCAATTATGGAATGGTAGAACTAGCCATATCGACAAATTCAAACAATGTAGATTTATTTGGCCCTACTGTTAACATCTGCTCCAAAATAAACCATCTGGCGTCATCAAATGAGATGGTTATCCATAAGGACCTCTACGATGTCATAAAAAATACACCATACCATAACGAATATAGTTTCACAGAAATAACTAACAGCAACGACAAATATTGCACCTATCCCGGTTTAATTTATTATGTTCAGAAAGTTAACAGCACACAGGAACAGGTAGAGATTGATGAAAAAAGAAGACTAATACATGAGGAGACAAAGCAAAACAAAAACAACAAATCAAACTCCTCTTTTAACATTTTGTTGATAGACGATGATGAGGATATTCTTTTTACATTTGTAACCATTATCAAGAGTGCAGGCTATCATGTGACATCCTTTTCAGACCCATATCAAGCATTGAGTCACTTTTCACAAATGGATCCTTATCATTATGATTTGGTAATAATGGACATACGCATGCCAGGATTGAATGGGATTCAACTCTATTCAAAGTTCAAAGTCATGAACCCGGATCTCAAAGTTTTTATTTTATCCGCTCTGGATGCCATAGACGAATTGTTAAGCATTTTTCCAGAGATAAAAAGCAATGACATTTTGAGAAAGCCAATTGAGCCTCACGATCTCCTTGCAA
This sequence comes from Candidatus Nitrosocosmicus sp., assembly GCA_050591185.1. Lineage (GTDB taxonomy): Archaea > Thermoproteota > Nitrososphaeria > Nitrososphaerales > Nitrososphaeraceae > Nitrosocosmicus. The sequence goes on along the minus strand of JBNJLU010000110.1, from coordinate 328 downwards.
AGGTAAAGATAGTATCACGTTTATGATAAACCAGGTTCTGCGAATGTATTACACGCACCCACGAACCACCAACATTTAACTCCCATATCCATTTGACATATCCTAAAAAAAGAATAAAGACGATCCCATCATAGTGAATAACTTTTCGTTTGATGATGCCAGATGATTTTACACTTACACATATGCCTTAAAACACATCATACAATAAATTTATGGCAATTGTATACCCAACTGCTTTGTTGCCTAATTCTGAAAATCGTTTTTTGATGATTCTTTTTTAACATCCTAATTCGGAATCCGTCATCCACCAACACATAGTTTAACTGAA
>JBNJLU010000109.1:4603-6108 GCA_050591185.1 Candidatus Nitrosocosmicus sp. | reverse complement strand
TAATTAGATTTGCGGTGGCAATTTGCATTTCTAATTTTTCCCCCATTGTATTTAGAGTAGAATATGCGCTACGGTTAACATTGGAGATAAGAACATTACTATAATGAGTAAACCCATAACCATAAAATTGTTTATCTTCACCTATCCTGTTTTTCAATATTTCAATCAAAGTAGATGCGTCTGCCGCTTTAACCCCCTGCCAAGTATAATTATAGAATTCAAGTGGATATCTCTCATCGACATCAACATTATGTGCCTGTCTTTGCACTTCATGTGGCAACACAATGGGTTGAATAAGCAAAGGCGCATCCATTAAGCCCCCTATTTTATCAGGTAAAAATGAATATGAAAAGTTTAAAAACGCATCAGATAACAGCATGATGGAATCTGCATCACCATCGCAGTCCCTTCGTTTAGCGGAGTGCCAGATAGGGGAACCCAAGCAGACCTGTGATTCTGTAAATCCAATTATCCGGCCAATAATACCAACAGAAGTATGCGGCGCCAGTCCGACTATCAAATGCCCAACCAAATCATCAACAGTGTAGGCATTGTAAAATGGAGATAAGTTGTATATTGTTACAAGTTCTTCATCAATAAATTTAGCAATTTTTAATAAATGTTTTGCCGAATCTAAAGGAATTATGACATCTTGGTTTAGTAGCTCTATGACTTGATCTTTAGAAACTATTTCATTGTTTTTATGGTCTTGGATATACCCTAAATCGTGTAATTTCAAAATAGGAGTATTGATAAAAGAGGGCATAAAATGGGTAAGAGGTTCATTTGTGGCATCAAATCTTATTGTACCATCCTTAAACACAGACAGTCCATATTTTTGCCTAAGCATGCCTTTTTCGATTGGTTCTGCTTCTTTATCTTTACCCATCAATGATTTTACACCTTTTAGTGGGGAAGATATTTTGAAGCCTAATCTTAATTCGGCTTTTTCAAGTATAGACTTTAAGGGAAACTGAATTGGAGAAAATGTTTTACATTCGTTACCGCATTTTATGCATTTATTTTTTCTTCTATCATCATTAATTGTATCTAGAGATAATTCCAAAGATTCTACTTTACAGACCTTACAAACAACCTTGATAGGTGTAGAGGTGTCACAATAAATGCATTTAGTGCCTAAAGACGGTGTGTTGCAGTTATGGCAGAATCGATTAGATTTATCGGAGTAAAAAGAAAACGACTCTGAAGCTTTTAATATGTCTCTCATGGGCCCACCTTTGTTGCCTACCGGGAATAAAACATGGATTGGGGGTTTCATTTTGCGTTCTGCAGCCTTTTCAGGTCTACCCACTCTTACAGAAATAGAAGAAGAGAATTTTGAACGTATTTTTATATCAGATATTGAATTTATTAGTTCAACAACCTTGTGACTCTCGATACTGTTATTGTTATTGTTATTGTTATCATTTTCAATTAATTTATTAATTTTACTTTCAAAGTTCAAAATAAAATTACCTTTTTCTAATGAACCTAAAAGTTCCGAT
>JBNJLU010000109.1:0-4593 GCA_050591185.1 Candidatus Nitrosocosmicus sp. | reverse complement strand
ATGGAGATGTCATCAGAGAAATCTCCTAAAAAGCATGGTGACTGGGTTTCAGGAATGCATAAACAAATTAGAGAAATAGTCTGCGCTAAATCGTCTAATATGATAGTTTGCCCCGCATTACTGACGCTATGAAATATACCGAGTTTTTCGAATATGGTTTTTAAATCATTATTATACAAGAAACCAACTGTCATCAGTTTGCCATGATTATCTTCAATGGCGGATAGCAAGTTATTTCGAAGAAATAAAAACTCTTTTATATTAATTGATTCCCAATAAAAGGAATATTTAGGGTGCAGTGGAATATTAAACTGCATGGATATTTTTATTGCTTCCCCAATAGAGGGCATTGTTGTGTATGGATTTAAGTAAAGGTCAACTAGCCTATCGTATTTTAAATAATTAGAATTTTTGTTTATTTCATTAGTATCATTAATTTCTTTTATCTTTTCAAATAATTCTAAAGCCCAGATTTCCTCAACATAACTTGCAGGTAATAGCTGTGCATTATTTTCCAAAAAATCACCATAACTAATTAAAATATCTCCCAAATACAATATCTTGCTAACTTGGGATTTTAGTTTCTCTGCCTGCTCTTTAGTGCTGATCTGTAAAACAGTTCCGTCATTTAGTTTTACAATAGGAGGCTCAATTGTATTTATCAGGGCAATAGTTGAGGCTTTGCCAGGTACATCCATCTTTATTTGCGTGCCAACAACAACAGCATTATTTAGCAGAATAGGAATGGTATCGTGAATGCCTATGGTTGCAAAACCAGTATTAAAACATCGCCCATAACGTAATCTAAATCCCCCAATATTCTTGTTCATTGATAAAACAGGTCTGCCTGTAATTACTTCAGACATCCTATGACTTACGGTATCGTCATCTCCAGTTTGGATTGCGCCCTTTACCTTTCCAAGCCAATCCCAACCTTCCAAGTTTAAAGTTTCCACTAACTTTAAGAGTTTTTTATTTCTACCAATTAAACCATCATTCATGACTCTCAAAGCCCCTCCCCTGACTCTATTGGTTTGAATTCGTTTTAATCCTCTGTGGATTACCAATTCAACGGGATCTGTATCCACTCCATCCAGTTCAACCGGTAAATTTGATATACAGTTGTGGATGTCTTCATCTAATATTTTAAATTGAAAGTTGCCTACTTCCCTTTCATATAATCTTAATTCTTCAATGAATCGCCCGGTTTCATCATCAAAGGAATTAGCTTGATATTTGTCAAGCCCGGTAACTTTCCTGACTTGGTCTGCAATCAACATAGTAAGAGCAGCCTCGGTTCCACCAGCTGATCTTATAGGTCCAGCAAAAGAAATAGAAAGATATTTTGAACCATCTTTGTTATCCTTGATTTGTACATCTGATATCCCTTGAAGAGGGGCTACAGTAACTCCTTCCGTAACAACGGCCAAACTTACTCTAACTGCATTTTCCAATCTTGTCCTAAGATCACCGCTTCCATATTCTCCTAATGCAATCTCCTCAGCTATTTTTAAAGCGGCCTTTTCTTTTGTGGTATAGCTTAGCAGAGACCGTAACCTATCAGATATATCGATATTATGCATTTTGGCTACCCTGTCCGAAAGGTCGTATGCTATTTTTGGTTCTACAGTAGTAGTAACATCATATCCTTTTTGTCTTGCTTTTTGAACTAAGGTATATAATTTATTGACTTGTTCTAAAATACCTATTTGGTAATTCACATAATGCTGCGGAATAGATATGCTTTGTAATCTTATTTTGGCTTCATCTACTAAAGTCATATTTTCCACACAAATTCATGCGCGAATGGCGCTAATGATATTGGAAAATTTTTTTTCCCAATCCGGGTCCTGCTCAAGTAATGTTCCAATAACCAATATATCGGCCCCTGCATCTGCTAGTTCTTTTGCAACATCTGAATCTTTTATACCTCCACCTACAATTAACATACCATCAAAGTATTTTCTCACACTAGAGACCATGCTTGAGGTAATATTTTTTTGAGATCCAGAACCTGCTTCTAAATATACAAACCTCATTCCAAGATATTGTGCGGCAAGTGAGTACATTACTGCAATTTTATTCTTTTCAAAAGGTATTCCCTTAGCGCGCCCTACAAACCACGCTGTAGTATTTTCCCCAATTATTATGTAACCTGTTGGTAGGGGCTCTATCTTATATTTTTTTACTAATAGAGCTCCCAGTGCTTGAGCACCAGAAATAAAATAGGGATCCTCTGAGTTAAGTAATGAGGTGAATAATATGGCATCGGCATTTGGAGAAACACCTGTGACATTGCCAGGAAATAGGATAACCGGTATAGAAACTATAGATTTTATGTATAAAACTAATTTATCTAAATCTAACTGATCAATAGCAGAAGAACCTCCTACCAATATAGCAGAAGCGCCCAATGACTCCACTCTTTTTGCCACATAGGATACATCATTGAAATTTTCAGAATCTAATAAAGCGAAGCATATCTTTTTGTATTTTTTAAGCTCTTCATTTATATAGTTTTCTACCCGATTCAATTTCAACTAAACTAACCTTAACTTTTTTTTAATTTATTATTTATGCTATTAATAAATAATTAAATAGTTATATAAGAAAGCTATACAAATTTGTATTATTTATGACTGATAACAATAATGTAAATAATTTATTATTGAATAAATTTGTTGAAAATTCTTCATTTACAAAACGACAAATACAAATAATTTATAAAGTTTACAATAGAGAGGAGAGACTCAAAGACATAAGTTCAGGGGCATATTACAGAGAAGTAAAACAATGTAAAGACAAAATCAGAAAATTGTATTATTCCATCATTCTCCTAAACTTGATTGGTGTCTTAAACAGTGAGCAATTAACAGCATTAAACTCACTTATTAGCAAACTGGATATGCTAAAAGATAATCACAATATACATCACAGTAATGCCTCAGAGCCTGTGATTCATATCATCGAAAAGCTACTAGACAAGATGATATCACTATAATTCAATAGTAAATTACCACTAAACTCCTTAGTAATCACATCAAAAAAAATATATCACGCCTTGCTATCAAATAAGATGTGAGCATAGATGATCTTGTATCACTGTCTTTATACTATTTTGCAATCCCATTTTGCCTTAGCATAATTACAACAGCATTAATAATCAAATCTTATAACAAATCAAATGGAAAAAATAATGGAAAATATCGCTATTTAGAGCTAAAAATTTCAGATCTTGAGAAGGAGTTAAAAAATCAAATAGAAAAAACTAACTTGTTGTCAGATATTATAGTCACAAGAACGAATGAGAGCAATTCAAAATTGGACAACATACATAGCCTTATTAAAATTTTAGATCAAAACATTATAAATAAAAATACATCACAATATCAATACATATCGCCACAACAACCTCATGTAAGCAGCAACTCAAACCACGAACAATCACAACCAAACCCCATTATGCTATCACATCCACAAGTAGAAAAAGAGAGCATTGACAATAATGACAATAATCAAAATAGTACTATTGAGTATATTTTAAAAAGGGTAGAACATAACTCATTGACCACACGAGAAATACAACGGATTGTTGGCAGAACAAGGGAGCACACATCAAGGCTTATGAAAAAACTATACGACAATAAATTCGTAGATAGAGATATGGAATCAAAACCTTTTAGGTACACTGTTACAAACGAAGGTCGTAAACTGTTGATAAAACATTCTGTTTCAAGTAATGATCCTCGTCCTGATTATCAGGGGAATAGCGGGAATTTAACATCTGGTTCGACTGAGATCCAATATCCTGTGAATTTAAATTCGGAGTGACATCCTTTTGGGTTCTTATCAGCTTATAAATCCATTCTTTTCCCCTCTTACTTCTCATTAATTTATTTTTTTCATAATATCTTGATAGATATGTAGAGATCAAACTCAATTGAAGTTGTTCACCATAAAGAATCTCATAAGACTCAACAACGTTTGAAGACGTAAAAGAGCTGAATGCAAAGTTATTCAAAATAAGGGACCATATCCTTGATTCTATGGAGTGCAGAGAAGTGTTGATTTTATTTGTATGTTTTTGATTGCCATTAGCATTAGCATTGGTGTTATAATCTGGTTTAGCGAAAGAAGTTGATTCCTCTTTAGAAATATTTAGTGATTCTACCAACTGGAGAACCTTCTGAATTTTATCTTTTGATAGATTGCCTTCTAAAGATAAATTATACTTTCCACCATCATCATCTTCAAGTTCTATTTTTATCTTTTTCTTTCCGGTGGACAATCTATCGTCTCTGTGAACTTGACAACATCTGTTAACTTAACAGTATAGTGTTAATTTTGATAGCTAACAGCTAAGTTTTTTTTAGCTAAAATAAGCGTGATTTATTTTTGCGGACAAAAATAATTGATAATTGATGTTTATAAATACGATTGTAATAGGTTCCAGTGGAAATAAAGGGGTTGATTCACGGTTATTAACCATGTTAAAATAAAAAACAAGGTTCCAGTGGAAATAAAGGGGTTGATTCACGGTTATTAACAAAAATTATTTATCTGTTAAGCACATTGTTAAGCTAAAAGAAATAC
>JBNJLU010000108.1:0-6150 GCA_050591185.1 Candidatus Nitrosocosmicus sp. | reverse complement strand
CAGGTATGTTGGTGGATTGGTAGGATATATAAATTATGAGTCAATTAAATACTGGGAAAAAATCAAGGTTAAATATAACAAATACTTTCCTCTCATGGAATTTGGATTATTTACTGACGGAATAATATTTGATCATGATAAACGAAAACTAGAATACTTTTATTATGAAAAATCAAGATTACAACATATCGAGACTATTATAAATAAAACCCAAAATACAGATAGCATAATTCAGGATTTTAGAATTCGCAATTTAAGTAGAAATGTTGAGAAAAAAGACTTTGAAAAAATGGTAAATAAAGTTAAAAAGTATTTAAACAATGGAGATGTTTTCCAAACAGTTTTATCAAAAAAAATAGAGTTTAGTTGTAGTGGTAATCCACTATTTCTATATCAAACTCTTCGGAAAATTAACCCTTCACCATACATGTTCTATTTCAAGTTAAATAAGCGAATTCTTATTGGCTCAAGTCCGGAGATGTTACTTCGAATCACAAACAAAAAAGTAGAAACATATCCAATTGCAGGTTCACGGCCTGTTTCTAAAGAAAAACATTTAACTGAAAAATATAAAGACGAAATGCTGAATGATGAAAAAGAAATAGCAGAACACACAATGTTGGTAGATTTGGCAAGAAATGATTTAGGAAAAGTTTGCAAATTTGGAACAGTAAAAACAGACGAACTTATGAGTGTAAAACAATTTAGTCATATTCAGCACATTGTTTCACACATTATAGGCGAGCTAGATAGCAAATACAGCGTATTTGATGCATTTAAAGCGGTGTTTCCTGCAGGAACTGTTTCAGGAGCACCAAAAGTGAGATCCATGGAAATAATCAACGAATTGGAAAAAGAAAGCAGAGGACCATATGCAGGTGCAATTGGGTATTTTTCTTTTAATAAATCATGTGATTTTGCCATCACTATTAGGTCAATTTTCATCAACAGGAATAAAGGATACAACCAATCGGGGGCAGGAATAGTAATAGATTCGATTCCTGAAAACGAATATAAAGAGACAGAAGACAAATCAAATGCAATATTATTGTCTCTTAATATTTTTGAAAATCAAATAAAATAAGAATCTAAAGAAATCAATATTGAAACTTAAAGATACAACTAGAAATCATTATAAATCGATTGGCGGTACCGCAAATTTATTTGATTTTTCAGAGTGATATTTTATTATCATAGATGGATCTTTCTGTCTTCCGGTTAATACCCCAACAACAATATCATCTTTATATATAATATCTTTTTTTCTTAATTTCATAATTCCAGCAGGTACGGCTCCAGATGCCATTTCGCAATCAAATCCGTTTAATCCAACTGAAGACATACCATCCATCATGTCTTCATCTTCTACTTGTTCAACTATACCATTTGTAAATTCAATGGTTCTCAATGCCTTTATTATATTTGCAGGTTTCCCAATTTGTATAGCAGTAGCTGATGTTTTAGGAACATGTTTATCTTTTATTTGTTTTTCATAATATCTTTCAATTAAAAGAGTATCGGGTAATCCATTATTCCATTGTAGTTTTGTAGACTCAAAGAGACCATTTACCAATTCATAAAAAGTATTGGCGCCAGTTGCATTAACTACTAAAACGCGTGGGATTTTTTTTATCCAACCCCATGCGAAAAGATCCATCAATGCCTTTCCACAACTAGAAATATTTCCAAGGGCACCACCAGGATACACTATCCAATCCGGCGGATTCCAATTCAAATGTTCAAGTATTCTGAAAACAATAGTCTTTTGGCCTTCGAGTCTAAAAGGGTTCAAGGAATTTACCGTATATCCTCCATCTCGCTCAGCTATCTCAAGGGATTTTAAAAGTGCATAGTCAAAATTCCCTTCAACTTGGATAACTTGGGCACCAAATTGAAACGCTTGCCCTAGTTTTCCTGGCGCAATTTCACCTTTAGGTACATAAACTTCACAATCCAAGCCTTCATTAGAAGCATACATGGCAGCAGATGCAGATGTATTACCAGTAGAAGCACAGATTAATTTTTTAACGGACAACAACTTTGCATGTGTTACTGCGGCAGCCATACCATTGTCTTTAAAAGATCCACTAGGATTGTATCCTTCTGGTTGAAGTAAAAGATTGTCAACAGGCATATCAACATATTTAGCTACTTTGCTCATTTTATAAGGACGAGATAATCTGCCTTCAGATCCATCCAAAGACACAAAAAATTTAGAACATTCATTGATGTCATCTGTATCTATGTCAATGAAATTTATCAGTTCTCTGAATCGCCAAACTCCACTTTCATTAAATATATTTCCACCATGATTAAGTCTTTGGGAAAAAGTATCAATTAAAGATCTATTAGGGATTTTAGAATATTCTATATCAAGCAAAAAACCGCATGAGCACCTATAAATATCATTGTTAATTAGATAAGTCAGACCACAAGATGGATTGATACATTTCTTTTCTACTTTCAAAACATTATTCTAATAAAGTTTCACTGGCTAGATTTATAAACTTAAAAATAAATATTATAGGCATTTGGAAAGCACTTGTTGTGAATTTAAAAACATATTAACTAATATTTGCGCCAAAGAAGATCATGACGGCATATTACTTTCAGGAGGATTGGATAGCAGTATACTCGCATATCACATTAAACCCAAAAATTCAATTACAATATCGATTGACAAAGAATCTCCAGATTATTTTTATTCATCCCTTATTGCAAAAAAAAAGTACTCTATAAATCATCACATGATTAATATATCATATAATGAAGTTTTAGAAAATATAGAAGAATTAATTAAAGACTTTAAAACATTCGATCCCATTTTCTTAAAAAATTCGGTTGTCCAATTAATAGGATTTAAAATTGCAAAAGAAATGAATATAAATTCTTTGGTCATTGGCGATGGAGCAGACGAACTTTTTGCAGGCTATAATTTTTTACACAAATATTCTGAAGAGCCGGAAAGACTTGAGAAAAAAATCAATTCATTAATTCAGAATATGGACTTTTTTTCTATAAAATTTTCAAATAAATTAGGATTAAAAATATTTCTCCCTTTTTTGCAAAAAGAAATTGCCGAATTTTCACAAAAAATCACAATAAAAGAAAAAATATCTAAAAAAGATGGAACCCTTTATGGGAAATTTTTTCTAAGAAAATGCTATGAAGATATACTAGGAAAGGAAATAGTCTGGAGAGAGAAAAACGCATTAGAAAAGGGATCAGGGTTTACTAATTTAAAATATTATATCGAAAACAATATGATAACGGATTCTGAATATATTGTTGAAGAAGAAAAATCAAAATCGGAAGGTGTAGAGATACGAAACAAAGAACATCTCTATTTCTATAAAATCTATAGGAAATTTTTTAGACCACCTAGAGAAGATATGCCTAACGAATCAAATACAATAAAAAAATGCCCTTTTTGTAAATCGATATTTTCATGGAAAGGCAATTTTTGTAAGGTTTGCGGAGGATATCCTGTTAATTTTATTGAAAGAGAAAAATAATAATTAAAAAACTCTGTCACCATACTCCTGTTAACCACGGTAACATCGGTAAAAAAAAATGGAATTTTATAAATGAAATATGTTATGTAAATAAGGGTATACAAAAATATGTCTTTTAGTAATAAATGGATTAAGCCACAAAACGAAATCAACAATGTAGGTATGAAACTATTAGAAAATATTAAACCGCCATCTCCACTTAAACCCAGGATAGAAGAAGCTCAAAAAAGACTACACTCACAAATTGCAAAATTAGAAAATATGTCCATGAAAATGGAAGAAAAAGATCAGGTTATTTTTAAAAGAGTAATAAGTGCAATGCAGAGTCATGATAGCCAATATGCTAAAATTCTGTCTAATGAATTATCACAAATCCGAAAAATGAATAAAATGATTACATCTGCAAAATTAGCTTTAGAACAAATACAACTAAGATTAAACACAATTACTGAATTGGGCGACGTTATTGTAACATTAAGTCCTGCAATGTCGGTTATAAAAAACATTCAAGGAGGATTAACTTCCATGATGCCTGAAGCTGGTCAATCATTTGGAAAAATAACAGACATACTAAATGGTATTATGAATGAATCTGGCCAAATCCCCCAAACAACAGAAATGACAGGTAATACAAATGCTATAAGTGAAGATGCGATGAAAATAATTGAAGAAGCTAGTGCAATAGTAGAACAGAATATGAAAGATAAATTCCCAGATTTACCAAATACTACCATAGATTCAAAGGTAACAGAAAGCAACTCACTTTATTGAAATCCTAACTAATACCATTTTTAATTTTTCTTATTGGAAATAGTAATTATTTGTTTTTTGATTCTAGAAATAGTTGGATAACTATATCCTTTTTCGCGGTAACGCTTTATCATTATCTTCCAATTTTTAATTCTTATCTTTGCCTGTTTTTTTGTCATCAAATAAGTTTCCTTTTTAACTACACTCTTTCGTCCCGGATTTAAATATCCCCCTATTGTTGCTCTATTTCTATTATATGAAAACCTCAATCCAAAGATAATCAAATCAGCTGATAAATTATCAAAATAATGTTTTATCTCATCATATTGAGACTTTGATCCGTCAAATTCTAAAGAATATCTCTTATAATGTATATTGTAATTCTTATTCTTTTCAACCCCTTCCCCCTTCCCCTTCCTTTTCTTTTCTATCACAGTTATTGATTATTTGATTTAGACGTTAATAAAACAAATAAAAAAATATCATACAATATGTCCCTAAATTATTTTAAGTCCACTATAATTGATGTTCTTTAAAAATTCATCTATTTTAATCAAAATATCAGAAAAAGGATAAGTGAATCCTTTATTATATTTATCAGCATGCAAAAGTGGAGAAACAATAAAAGTATTAACATTTAAATTGATATTATTTGAGGAAACAATCCATATATTGTTTAGTTTTTTTTGGATTTTGGATAAATTGTTTATTGTTTCTTCCATATTTTCTTTTTTATATTTGTGAAAATGTATTATTAATGCTTTATCGTTATTATCCTTAAGATTTTTTGAATTCGGAACTAAAATGTCAATATCAACACCATCTACAGTTATTTTTCTCTCTGCAGGAATCATTGACTTTGTCAATACAAAATGTAACAATGCTTCGGCAAATAACGCAAACTCGTCTTCAAAAAGATTATCTTTATTCAATAAAACAGAGCATTTGTTAAAAAGTGAATCAATTATAGTTTTAGAATTATAGACATTATTCGATAGAAGGATCCGGATATGATTTTTTCCCACAATATCAATTTCATTATACAATATCTCTTTAATGTCCACTTTTGGTTAATTATAATACATAATATTTATAAATTAAGATTGAAAATTAGGTCTACCGTCATCAGAATGAATCATAATTGCATATTCAGGTAAATTAGCACATATTTTATGTAATTTTATTTAGAACTTGCATTATTGATAAGGAGAACTCCGCTTATAGGAATATACTGTTTGCCTTAATATATGATGTATGATTGGTGCCGCAAACTAATTATATTATGTAAATACAAACTTCTAAACAAACTGTTTAGGGAACTTTTATTTATTTTATCTTATTTTAGTTTTGGTCGCAGCGGCTACTAATCACTTATTCTAACTATTAATGAAATAAGCTACATCTTTGAATAATATATTGCTCTGTCCAATCAAGAAAAATAAACTCGAGAAAAGCATATCAAAAACCAGATTCATTAAAAGGAATGCAAAGTAAAGAATATGTTGGGTTATTCGATAAACTATTCAATATTGATATGTAATGATAAGATTCGATATTTAATCTAGATTGGTAATGGCTTGACATTAATTTATTTCGCCATTCTCCACCAAAGTTTGTTATTTATTGTCATAATTAAATGCTTTAACATCAAATATTTTATATTTGCCTTTTTTTATAAACATGTAGGGAAATAGTAGAATTTGACTTCTGGCTTTTAATATTATATCAAATACATATTCATGTATGAATGGTATTTTCATTATGGTTTTTTACAAGTATAATTCAGCATTCAGAATAAAATTATATAATTCGTAGTTAATAATTATTTAGATTCAAAATATTTTTTCTTCATTTAACAGTCACTTTTGCGTAAGTTATTATCACA
>JBNJLU010000107.1:0-6157 GCA_050591185.1 Candidatus Nitrosocosmicus sp. | reverse complement strand
GTAGATACATATCTTGTTCCTCATTTACATCTAGAAGGGGCTCTATTCCTTTTTTAAAACCTCCATCAATTACTTCGCTTTCTTTATTTACTATGCCTACAAACCTTATCTTTTCATCTATATCAAATATCAAATTGCATAAATTTCCTTTAAGTGATTTGTTAATATTGTTAATATGGTTTTTCTCTGACATTGTTTTTATTGAATGATATTTTTAATATCTTTTATAATTTAATGCTAACTCTTTTTCTTATTTTCAAAAAAAGACATTTTTATTGTTTTATAGTATATGACCTCTCCTCTCCTCTCTATCACTGCTATCACTGTATCTTTGCCCATTTTTTCAATTTGATCTACTGTGTCTACAAAATCTTTGGATTTTATATTTAATCCTTCATTTATTCCAATGGAAACATACTTGGAAGGTTTTTTACCGTGCTCACCTCTTTCATATATCCTAAAATCCGTTCCGAACCCAAAACCTTCTTTTACCACATAGCCTTTACTTCTAAGATCTCTAAATATCAAATATTTTGTTAATATTTTTTTATCTTTCTTTAGTAGGATTTTGAGAAATGACGAGAAATTGTACTCTTTTTTTCCAAAAAGCTTTAGTTTATTATTACTCAGTAAATACAGTGTTTCGAGATTGTTTAGGATAAATTCATTATTGAAAACTTCTCCAAAACCTTTGTTTCTTAACTGGTCCTTGAATCTGATTTCATTTACAATAATTTTTAGATCCTCCTCCTGAATATTTGCTTCTGCAATTAATATATAGTCGTTATTGTTTGGATTATTATTATTATTATTGTTGTCGCTGTCGCTGTCGCTGTTTGTGTTTTCTAAAGACACGTTATCATTGATGATCTCCTCCTTTTTCATCGCATTTTCACTTTCACTGCTTATGATATCAATTGGCATAACACATAAATCAGAGCATTATACCTCATTTATTTATTAAAAAAGGGAATTTAGATGAAAGGTGTTAATTATAGAGAAATTCGTGGCATGCCTTTTGTAAGACGTGAATATATTAGAGGAAAGCCACAAATTAAAATAGCTAGGTTTGCGTCCGGTCAACCAAAAGGTGATTATGATTATCGTTTAGAGTTAGTTGTAACCGAAAGAATTCAAATTCGTCATAACTCTCTTGAAGCTGCAAGATTGGCAGCAAATAAAACTATGGCTCAGGCTGGTGATATGAGTTTTTTTGCCCGATTAAGGGTATACCCTCATGTAATCTTGAGAGAAAATAAAATGATAGCTACAGCTGGTGCTGACCGTTTGCAGGAAGGGATGAGACGTGCATTTGGGAAAGCTACTGGTTTGGCTGCTCGAGTAGAAAGAGGTCATACAATATATGAAGCCAATGTCACTAAGGCCAATCTTGAGTTAGCAAAAAGGGCATTTAGAGTTGCCTCAAGTAAACTCGGTTGCCCGACTATAACCAAAGTTATTCCTCTTTCTAAAGGATAGTATAAATTCCTAAAACGTTTTATATTATTTTTAAAATACGTTCATATAAAATATTTTATTACCTTTCATTTTCCCTAACCATATGACCCCGATAAAATCATTAACAGACTATGAGGATTCTTTTTACCTAAACAAGAAAGTTTTCATTCGTGTTGATTTTAACGTGAAGGTGAAAGATGGCTTTGTAAGTGAAGATTATAGAATCAGATCCGCTATGTCTACAATAGAATATCTGGTTAAAAGAGGCGCAAGAATAATTCTCGCATCTCATTTAGATAGACCCAAAGGGAAAGACATGAGATATTCGTTATTGCCTGTATCAGCAAAACTATCCGAAATTTTATCACCATTTAACATCCCAGTTTCTTTTTCTTGTGATTGCATGGGCATAGAAACTCTGAGCAAAATCAACAGTCTAAACAATGGTGATGTCATCCTACTTGAGAACCTTAGGTTTTACTCTGAAGAAGAAAACAATGATGAGGAATTTTCAAAAAAACTGGCCTCTTATGCAGATATCTATGTAAACGACGCTTTTAGCACATCTCATAGAAAGCACTCTTCTACTTATGGAGCAGTAAAATATTTTAATACTAAAATTGTGGGATTTAATGTTGCTAAAGAGATAGAGTATTTGTCCTCATTGAGGGAAAATCCATCAAAACCATTTACAGTTGTTGTGGGTGGAGTTAAAATCAAAGACAAAATTGGTGCTCTAAACAACCTTCTACCAAAAGCGACAAAGGTATTAATTGGTGGAGCCGCATCCTATACTTTTTTAAAAGCAAATGGGATATCTGTAGGTGATTCTTTGGTAGATGACCATTATTTGTCCTGGGCCTCTAAAGCCCTTGACAAATATAGTGAGAAAATTATCTTACCTGTTGATCATAAAGTGGCTTTATCTGAAAATTCAACCGAATACCAACTTGTAAGGAATCACATTCCTAAAAACATGAAGGGATTCGATATAGGGGAGGCAACAGTTCATAAATTTATTCATGAAATTCACAATAACAACAACACAGGTTTGGGTACCATTTTTTGGAATGGACCAATGGGATTTTTCGAAAATGAATTGTTTTCTCATAGTACAAAAAGCATTGCCATGAGTATGGCTTTGGCATATTGGCGAGGTGTAAAGACATTGGTTGGAGGGGGCGACACATTGGAAGCTATGAAGGTTGCTGGAGTTTCTGAAAAAGAGGTGACCCATGTTTCTACTGGTGGGGGTGCAAGCTTGAGGTTTTTAGCAGGAGATGAAATGCCTGGTATTGATATTTTGAAAAACGGTTAAGGAAACTTACCCTTAATAAAATTATTTTAGGGGTTTTGATTAGTTTGGATTTGGGTGTTATTTTTACAATTCGACTATGCTTTTGTTACGTCCTATTCTAAAATCAAATGAGAAATTGCCGTTTTGTATTGTAATGATGATTGCTTGATGGTTAAGTTATATTATTGTTATGCCAAATCTCTTTATAAATTTTGACATTACAACCTGAAAATTTTTACGATGTAATAGTAGGGGGCGGAAGTGTGTCCGGTTTATTAGCTGCTCGAGAAATTTCCTCTAATGGCTTTAGCGTATTAATACTAGAAGAAGATCATGAAATAGGAACTCCGGAGCACTGTGGTGGTGTTGTAAGCCAAAAGGGGTTAGAAAAATTAGGGATTATCCCTAGAATAAAAACTATTGATAATTATATAAAGAGCGCAATAATCAAAACAAAAAACAATTCCTTCCAAATAAATTCGGAAAATCAACACATCATAGTAATTGATCGACGATCTTTTGACAAAGAATTAGCCTTTAAGGCTCAATCAAACGGAGCCGAAATAAACACAAAAAGCTCTATCACATCTGTAGACTATTCTGACGGTATTTATAATGTTAAAATCAGTTCAGGAAAAGTTTTTAAAAGCACATTTTTCGTGGAAGCAAGAGGTGTTAGTCGTGTTATAAAAAGTGGATACAGGAACATCATACCTTCTGGTCAATATGAAATATATGCGCCTTGGATACAAAAAGATACAATAGAGGTTGAATTTGATGCAGACTTGTATCCTGGTTTTTTTGCATGGATTGTCCCTACTGGTGACGGACAAGGTAAAGTGGGTGTAGCCGGAAGACACATCAATACAGGTTTGACACTTGAAAAATTTTTGGAGAAAAAGGGCAAACCCTACTCTATTATAAGAAAAATTTATGCACCACTTTGGATTCATGGGTACATCAAACCTTTCTATGTTGAAAGAAACGTTGCAATTGGTGATGCTGCAGGACAAACTAAACCTACCACAGCTGGAGGTATTTATTCGGGTGGAATGGGTGGAATATACGCGGGAAGATCAATATCCAAATCATTGGAAAATGGTAATGATTCCTCATTTTTAAAAGAATACCAAAGCAATTGGATAAACTCATTTGGGAAAGAATTTGATAGGCAGGTATTATTCCGAAAAATTTTGGAGCGACTAGACAATAAATCATTGGATAAAATATTTTCTAACATTTCCTCATCTGCTATTGATGAAATTTCGTCAACAGGTGATTTTGATTTCCATGCTTCGGCACTGAAAAGTTTGTTGAATGCAAAAATCACGGTAAATTTCCTTTATACTTTTATGGGTAATGAATACAGAAAAATTATTAGTGATTTAAGCAAGATATAAATGCGGTTTGCATATCTCTAATTTAGATGTCTAAACAGCTACAATTGCCTGTATGTACATCTTGTAACAGGCCGATAATGCCAAATGATGCCTGCGTAAGATTTTATTGTCCCAACTGTGGGTATGTTCTTATCTGGAGATGTGAAAGTTGCAGAGAGTTTGCACGAACTTATAAATGCATTGGTTGTGGATTTGAGGGGCCTTAAATAAGATGGCCCGATTAGTAGCTAGAATTAAAATTCTACCAGCAGAGGCAGAAACTGATTTTGACGTTCTGATAGATAATCTAAAAAATAGCATCCCTGAAGGAATGGAATTAAAAGCACATGCTAAGGAGCCTCTTGCCTTTGGATTAAATGCTTTGATCGGTGACTTTTTACTTGATGATTCAGAGGGCGAAATGGAAAAACTAGAAGAATCTATAAAAAAAGTGGATGGAGCTGGTGAAATACAAGTTATTACTATTAGCAGACAGTCAGTTAAAATGAAATAAAATTATTTAATTCAATTAATTACGATATATTTGAAAAAAAACAATAACAATAAAGATAATACTAATTTGGTATCAACCCTTAAAATAAGGGTAGCGGAATGTAAAATCAAAGATGTAGGGAAAAAAAAGGCGTTACTTGATAGTGTTATTATGAGCAAGATCGGTTTGACAGATGGCGATACTGTCGAAATTGTGGGTAAAAAGGTTACTGCTGTAAGAGCATATACTATGGAGGATAAATCCAGAAAAAGTAATTATATTCATATCGACGGACAAACTAGGAAAAATGCCGGTGTTAGTTTAAATGATTTTGTTCTCCTCAAGAAAACAAACACCAAGTTGGCTGAAAAAATTATCTTATTGTGCAATGCAAATCAAAAGCTATCTGATGAGTTTATTTCCTATCTTAATACTCGATTTGAAGGTTATCCTGTAACAAAGGGGGATCAATTTAACTTAAATTTTTTGGGGACGGAACTTGAATTTATAATCAATAGTTCTGTACCTAGAGAAATTGTGAAAATAAGCAATAATACCAAAATAATCATTAAGCCTGCTTTAAAGAAATTTCGCAAGGAACATTACCAAGTCACTTATGAGCAAATTGGTGGCCTAAAGAATCAGATAACTCGACTAAGGGAGATTGTGGAATTGCCATTGAGGCATCCCGAGGTGTTTTCAAAAATAGGAATAGATCCTCATAAAGGAATTCTTTTGTTTGGCCCGCCCGGATGCGGAAAAACATTGATAGCTAAAGCCTTGGCCGCGGAATCTAATGCTAGTTTTTTTATTATAAATGGGCCAGAAATTGTCAATAAATATTATGGCGAAACAGAAAGTAAATTACGAGAAATATTCCAAAAGGCCCGGGAATCCTCGCCCAGCATCATATTCATTGATGAGATTGATGCAATTGCACCAAAAAGGGAAGATACTTTCGGTGATGTTGAAAAAAGGGTCGTTGCACAACTGCTTTCACTAATGGATGGTATGTCTGACAGGGGTAATGTTGTAGTTTTAGGGGCTACCAATAGACCCGATAGTTTAGACCCTGCACTGAGAAGACCGGGACGATTTGATAGGGAAATAGAGATAGGGATTCATAATATGGATGGCAGATTCGAAATTTTGAAAATTCACACACTCGGAATGCCATTAGATGATGATGTCAACCTGAAAGATATATCCAAATTGTTGAATGGGTATACGGGTGCTGATATAAAAGCTCTTTCAAGGGAAGCTGCTATGAAATCCATAAGACGTTATTTGACCGAAATTGATTTGGCAAACAACAGGGAAGTCCCATCAGAGATTTTAAATAGTATAAGAATAAAAAACAATGATTTTCTAAATTCAATGAAAGATATTATTCCTACTGCTTTAAGGGAGTTTTATGTAGAGCCATCCAACATAAAATGGGACGACATAGGTGGATTAGCCAAAGAGAAGAATTTACTCATTAATAATTTTTTGTCCCCACTTATTACACCAGAAAAATTCTTAAAGATG
>JBNJLU010000106.1:0-6177 GCA_050591185.1 Candidatus Nitrosocosmicus sp. | reverse complement strand
CTTTTACAATAGTTTTTACATCTTTTAATGCTACGGATATTTTATTTGATGTTTTCATATAATATGCAGCTTTGACACTGTTTGTGATTATGCTATCATAATTTTCTTTTTTTATCAGGGGTGTGAGACATGTGCACGCGTCACAAATGAATTCTGCTCCTGATTTTTGCAGTATTGATGATATTCCACACTCTTCTGATTTGTCAAATACCGATCGTGGACAAAAAATTTTACAGGGTTTTGTAAATTTTTTACCTTCAATTAGCGTGGTTATTTTACAAATCTCTTCAAAACCAAGCTGTGGGCTTCCAAATGTGATTATTTGGCCATCTTCTGAGGTATTTAGTTCGTCTTTTGTTTCTTTAAATTCTTTGTCCCCAAAGATTATTTTTTCATTGTTTTTTGATGATTCTTTGATCTTGAACATTCCACAGGAGCCAGACGTTCCTATACCTGCAGACAAGGATTTGATATTCCAAAAGTCTGTTTTTTTTGATAGATTGCATAACCCAGTACAGCTTTTTTTCATTGTTTTTCCAATAAAATAACCCAATAGTCCATAATCCAATTCATTTTCGATATTTGACTCGTTTACTATTTCTGTGGTTGGGTTTCTGTACTCCTCAGTTCTTAGATCTGAGTAGGGTGCCTTCCCTACAATTGCGCTGGCAAGTGCACTTAATGCACTTTCCTTATTTGTTATCAAGTTTAAATGGGAGTTTGCTAAAACCGCTGCATTGCTCTCTGCAAAACTTACTTGAGTGCCTGATTCTGGAATTGGCAGTATTTCATATGGAATACACGAAAAAGTTGGTGTAATCCCTATCCTTTCGTAATATGTTGTTATCTCTAATTGTTTATCAATGAAGTCTTGTGGCAAGTCTGGTATGTTTCTTCTGTCAAATCCCATCGGGTTCAATGATGATTTGACACTTGTTCTGCCACCATCTTCGCTTATTTTTCTTAAAAAGTTTAACCCGCTGTCTCCAATAGTGTTATAGTTAACACCCGAAACATGCGCCCACTTAATTGGAATCAGATTTTGAGCGTCTGTTGCTTCTCCTATCGCAACCAAAATTCTATAAGCCATTGCATTGGCTTCTCCATATTCTCCAGAAATTGCTTTTTCCTCATCACGAGTAAGCTGCATTATTAATTGTAATCTTTCATTTGCTATGTATAATTGTTTTATAGATGGTGTAATTTGTCCATTTCAAACAGTGAATTCATAAACCCCGCCCTTTTTAACGCCCAATTGAAAAGCGGTGGTAATACGGTACCATTTAACACTTATTGCCCTCTCCATTATTTGGCATTTCATCAATGAAATTGTCAAAGGATGTTTCCAAGTTGTTATGGATTAACTAATCCTGTATTTTAAAGGGGATTTGAATCTCTATTATGCAAACCCTAATTGATTTGCCATTCATATGCGAAATAGCGTTTACTAGTTTGGGACTGTCAACCCACTTGTGTGTATTGTCTTTGAAAAACCCTACAAGTTTTATACCGTCGCTGGCTGGTATTTGGTGTTTCTAAATAACAAGACGGGGCCCGATGATAATCAATAGTGTTTTAAATTCTGCTAATGAGTGCGCTGCAATTGTGGTAGAAAAAAAACTTCCCGATTTTATTCTTTTTAATATTGCGTGTCACTAGGGGTGAATGTTGAAAATTGAATAAAATGAATATGTGTATAAAAAATGGCTATGGTGTTATTCTTGACATTGTTCTTGGAAATAGCACTACATCCTTGATGTCTTCAAAACCTAGTATCCATCTTAAAACTCTCTCTATTCCGAGACCAAACCCACCATGGGGCACTGAACCATATTTTCTAAGATCTAAATACCATTGGTAGTCTTTGGGCTCGAGTTTGGATTCTGTGATTCTGTTTTTTAATTTCTCTAAATTATCTTCTCTAATTCCTCCTCCAGAAATTTCTCCATATCCTTCTGGTGCCAATAAATCAACCGCCATTCCAGTTTTTGAATCCCCGTCATTTTGCTTTACATAAAAAGGTTTTATTCCTAACGGATAATTGATGACGAATATTGGATTATCTCTATCCTTTGTTAATTCTCTCTCTGACTCTATATTCAAATCGTCACCCCATTCAATAACCCGATTTGTGTCCCCATCTTTAATTTTGCAATCCTTGGATCTAAGGATATCTATTGCTTTGTCATAGCTTATTTTTTCAAACGGAATTGAAATTCTTTCTAGTTTTATCTTTGAAGTTGTGTTCAAAAAGTCTAACTCTGCCATGTTATTTTCTTTAATCTTTTCAACTAAATTGAAAACCAGTTTTTCTTGAATGTTAATGAGGTCATCAATGGTTATCCATGGTGTTTCTGCCTCCAGATGAGTAAATTCTGCAAGATGTCTTATTGTTCTTGATTTTTCTGCTCTAAATGAGGGTGTAAGGCTCCAAACTGGACCCAAACAATAAATCATTGACTCTAAATAAAGCTGGGAACTTTGTGATAGAAACGCCACATCGTCAAAATACTTGACTTTGAATAGAGTGGACCCTCCTTCTACAGCACTTTTAACTAATATCGGTGGAGTAATCTCCATCCAGTTTTCTGCATAAAACCAATCCCTTGAGTATTTTAATAAAGAATTTCTAACTCTGCCGACATTTATCATTTTTCTGGTCCTTAGGGATAAATGTCTATAATCTAGAAGTGTTTCCTCACTTTGATATTCGCCTATTGGGTAATCTGTTTCTGCTATGTTAAACGATACTATTCTTTCTGCTTTTACCTCGTATCCATCCTCTGGAGCCCTAGAATCTTTATTTAATAAGCCTGTAATTTCTATCGATGACTCTATAGTCAAATCTTCACATAATCTTGAAGGACATACTACCTGGATAATATCGCCACGATCGTCTCTTAATATGATGAACGTCTTTTGTTTTTGTTTTCTTAGCCTGTGAATCCATCCCTTTAATACAATATTTTTTCCAATATTGTCATCTGCCTTCAAGTCTGCAATTCTCTTAAACAATTATTATTCAATAAAAAACGTTTATCATATTTTTATATTTGTTATACTGTGCCATGAATATATATTGTGTTCAATTACGGGCTCTTTCTTTAAGACGTTTTTCCTCTGCTTTAAAAAAACTATTGAAGGATTCGACCATCTTTTTGCTACGTGCTGTAGTTATAAGAATGGGATAAACATGACATATGTGCCTGATATTCTTTAAGCTTAGTCTGTGATTTTATAGTTGTCATCCATTTAACATTAAACTGTCTTTTTTGATGGTTGATATTGTCTATAAAATTTTATCAATACCATAAAATTATAAAAATCACTAAAACATACCTATTACTCTTAGTGTTGCTCTGTTTTTATTTTTTGAATATATATATAGAATGGATAAAATGAAAAATCGAAGTCGCCTAGAAATAATTGCTATGATTTTAGAAACTGTTGGAGATAGTGGTGCAATACAAGCTAAAATCATGTACAAAGTATACCTTTCTTTTCTCCAAATGAAAGAGTATTTGTCTCAGATAATGCAACATGGATTGATCATTTACGATGATCGAGCTCAAATTTACAAGATAACCGATAAGGGACGACGATTTCTAGCATTATACAAGCAAATGACTGAATCAATTACAATGACAAAACCTATATTGTAACCTTTTTTTATTGGGTTTCTATAGGTATTTTTGTTTTAATATATGACTTATAAATCCGATTTTTTTATAATCTGTTGTGATTTTCAATACCGGTGTCCTGTCTAGCGAATTATCCGACAATTCCTTTAAAAAAATCATTTTACAGAAAAATGAGGAAATTGTGATTGGTAGAATGGACAACAAGTTATTTGCTTTTAACAATGTTTGCCCTCATAAAGGCGCATCCTTGTCAAAAGGAAACCTGCATGGCAATAATATAGTTTGCTACATGCATGGCTATGAATATAATGTATTTACAGGAAAATTGGAAAACATGAAATCATGGAAAAAGGATGATACTTGGACAGAGCAAACATCAGCTTGGAGATATTCAGACGACCTGAAAATTTATAATATTTATGAAGAAAATGGGGAAATATTGGTAAAGATGTCTTGATTGGTCTTGTATTTTGGTTTTACCCTACTCCGGAACAGAGTCGCAAACAATCTTTCCGTTTTCTATTTTAATAAACAAAAACCTGTTATCTTTAAAAATTAAAGTTATTTCATTGTTTGAGTCTTCAACATCTAACAATTCTTGCCCTTTGATTCCATCAAACTTAGCCATGTAAAAAAACTGTTGTGTGTCATATTTAAATTAAATTATAGTTATGGAGATTGTTGCGCCGTCGCCATAACCAAAACTTTGACTTTTGTTAACCTGTAATTTCTATTTCTTCAGTATTTGATTCTTTTGTTATTTGATCTTTTTCTATATATTCATGTTTTCCCCATGACACATTAACTGCAATTGAGATCTTGTTTTTACCTTTTTTTAATTTGTCTAACCCTATTTCCAAATCTTTTTGGAAATCAAACAACAAGTTTTTTGCCTCCTCTTCCTCTAGGGGATAAAAAGGGTTTTCGTCTTTTACAACTGTTATCCATATCCTGTGCTGAATCTTAGGATTTCTGGTCCAAAATAAGATGGCCTTTCTCAATAGCTTTTTTGATTCTATGGTTTTCCCATTGTATTTGATATCTAGTTCGATTGTTAGCCTTAGTATATTATCCTGTTTGTCATAGGCTTTTTCCCAATTTTTCTGGGTAAATGATTCTCTTATCCGGCCTTTGATGTTGAAATTCAAACTCAAGGCAATTGCGTTTTCACCTGTTGGTTTTTCGTATGATTTTTTTAAAACTACGTTATTGATAAAACTTTCATCTTCATTCAATTTGGACAATTTAGATACTGAGAAGGTATCATTTATATCCTCAATATGTAGTTGTCTTTTATATATGCATGCTGAAGTTACACATGCAAAGGATAAAGAATTAGAATTTAGGATCCTTGATATGGATATTTCAGTTTTATATATTATCCAACATGAAATACAAAAAAATAACGATGTTAAATTTGCCGGAGTGATACTAAAACATCCTCTTATTCGAGAATATATGCTAAAGATTTTGACGACTAAAAGTGATCCCCAAAAATCCCTATTAGACTCTGTTGATTTAGCTGTACAGTATACAAACGATCTTTCGGGTATGTTAAAATTAACCTTGGGAAATTAAATTTAAATTAGTTGGATGATGGTGTTATGATGATAGTGGTAGTGATTATTAAATGAAGTTTTGTCCAAAGTGTGATACCCGAATGAGAAATAAACCCGAGGAAAAAATACTAATATGCGTAAAATGCGGGCATAATGTTGATAACGAAGTATCAAGTTCTGTCAACTCTGGAAATATTGTTGAAACTGTTCCTAGTTATGGTTATTCTGAAAATACTTTAAAAATAATGGATACGGATAAACCTATAGAGACTTTACCCACAACTAACATTGAATGTCCCAAATGTTATAATAATTTGGCGTTTTGGTGGATGTTGCAAACAAGATCTGCCGATGAAGCTACTACTCAATTTTACCGGTGTACCAAATGTAATCATACCTGGAGAAATTATTCCTAAATATGATTATGCTAATGTTGAGATGTTGCAACTTTTTTGTATTATCAAAACCAATAACTAAAATCGATCAAAATGAATAACTTGATGTTTTCAGCAAAAACAAAGTCACCTGATCAATGGAAAGTAATTACTTCAGCTATATCTACTTTAGTTGACGAAGCAACATTCGAAGCGACCACAGAAGGTATTTCCTTTAGAGGCATGGATCCTTCACATGTTGCATTGATTGATATTTTTTGGCCCAATTCCGCATTTGATAGCTACAAGTGTGATTCTGAGTTAAAATTTGGCGTCAGGATTTCTGAATTTTCCAAACTGATTAAGCGCACCGACAAAAAAGATGAACTTGAAGTGTCCATTAGCGATGAAGATATGTTGCAAATAAAAACAATTGGTAGCTATAAGCGGGAATATAAAATGAGGCTAATTGAGAGCACATCTGCTGCTGCCACCCCATTACCAAAACTGTCTTTTAGTTCAAAATTGGTGCTATCTTTGTCTTCTTTTGATAAGATTTTATCTGACATAGAGGTTGTTTCAGTGTATGTCGAAATTTCCTCC
>JBNJLU010000105.1:0-6184 GCA_050591185.1 Candidatus Nitrosocosmicus sp. | reverse complement strand
TGTTGAGTTTAGAAAGTTTAAGAGATAAAGTGTTCTTTCAGAATTCCATTGATGTCTGGATAATGCTATGTGAAGAAAAAAAATGGGAGTATTCTGAAATAAAGAATTATTTGAAATTTATAGATCATTTGTTTTCAAATAGTATTAAAATTCAACGGTTTCCTCTTTGTATAAAAGAATCTGGAGGTATGTTTGAACGTGGGAAGGATAAAACAGCTTTTCTGGAAAACCTCTCCAAAGTCCAATCAGATAATGCTTCTGCATTTACGATAAAATTAACTGAGAGCAATATATCTAAAATTAGAAGTTTTGAGATCGATTGATTCCGCACATAAAATTCACCGATTTTTAGATGACCAATGCGTTGAATCTTGATATCTCCATTTCAAATAATCTTCAATAATCATTTTATGGTCAAACGCATAAGTATTGTTTTCAATTTCATTTAGGTTTATCCAACATATTTCACTTGCTTCGTCTCCATCTTTGCCTTTTAAATTATCCATTATCAAACAAACAAAAACAGTACTTATGATATGACCACGTGGGTCCCTGTCAGGATCGGAATATACCCCCAGTATTTCCAATGGCTCAATGTTTAGAGAGGTTTCCTCTTTAACTTCTCTTCTTAGAGCATCCTCAATCCTTTCACCATAGTTAACAAACCCTCCCGGCAATGATAAGTAGTTTTTGAAAGGATCGTTTGTTCTTTTTACAAATAGTATTTGATTTCTTTCATTATGGATGATTGCATCAATTGTTGGAATTGGATTTCTATGTTTTTTTTCTGACATCATTATTTCAACAAAATTCTCGGCATATATTCAATAATGTTTGAATCAGTGGATAGATAACAGCCATTTGCATAAACAATTAGCGTGGAAAAAAATCATTTAGTTCTTTTTTCGAGACATCATCAACCCATAGAAATTTTCTTTGTAGTGTTGAAGTGTATACTTTTGTCCATTGCAAATCCATGTATTTCATCCACGCTTTGAAAACCCTCGGATCAATGTAGTTTCTTAATGAAGTTCCTAGATTATATTCTCTAGTTTCCTTATGCAATTTTAGTTGAGATTCTAGTTTTTCCAGCCTCTCCTCCATTTTTATTTTTTGTTTCTCTGATTTCCATTTCTTTGATGCAATGTCTTTTTTTATTGACTGTATTGCAATATTTTTATTTTTTATGGATAGTTCAAATTTTTCCAAAGAAATCTTATTTGCAGGGTTTTTAGGATCTATGCCTTTTTTGTGATTGCAGGTTATAGCTGCCTGTAGATTTGCAAATTTTGCAATATAAATTTTTTTTGACTCTGGAGACAAAGGATCTACCTTGATTGGCGGGTTCTTCAGAACATGCTTTACTACTTTTGTGGCAATATATGTTCTGAAAACTTTGGCCGTAAGACCGGGAACATTTTTGGGATCGATATTACGCAAAAATTGGTTTACTTTCATAGAATTGATGTTATCGAAAATAGGATCAGCGTTTGATTTATTTTTCATAAATAGCTTCAAATTACTGTACAGTGTTTCTACTTCTTTGGAATCAATTTTAAGGGTTTTTTGCCAGGGTACGCTATCCTTGCCTAAAAAATTAAATTGAATTATATTTCTGCCATTTTTATCATTTACAAACTGAATGTGTTCGATTCTTAAGGTTGATGCTCCAACGGTATCAGACTCATCTGGATCTTTTTCATCACCTACTCGCATGGCTAACTTGAATATGAGATAACAGACTGTAGATATTCTTTTTTGATTGATATCCTTTGATGACATTCTTTTTATTATTTCATTTTGAATTTTAACGATATATTTTTCCAAGTTTTTTGCCTTATCGTATTTTGCCTTATCATAGTTTTGCCTTATGAGAGAAGAATCATGCAGCCAAACATATTTTCTTTTTCCAGTAAGAGTTTCAATCCAGGATGCTAACCATGTTGAGCTATGATCATGGACAATGTTTTGCCAAGATCCCTCTGGAACCGGGGCATCCTCACCTAAATTTAAAATGACATCCCTAGGATAAACACGTGGTTTCCATCTGCCCCTTAGAGGATGCTGTCCCCTTCCCATAAATAACCCCGGTGGTTCCACAAGCCAATTTGCAACATCTACCTCAACTCCATCAATAATTGCTTTTCCGTAAAAATTCCTTAACTTTTCCTTTTCATTTTTTTTTTCAATAATAATTTTTTTCCTTTCTTCTATGGATAAATTCCTTAGCCTCTCTTTTTCCTTTTCCTTTTCCTTTTTTTCATTCTCAACATACACAAAAAAATCATTGAAATCTATTTGCTCAATTGATGTAAGAGCATTAGCATATTCTTTTGGAAGAAATTTCTTAAAATCATTTAAGAAATTTCTTTGAAATATTAAA
This sequence comes from Candidatus Nitrosocosmicus sp., assembly GCA_050591185.1. GTDB lineage: Archaea > Thermoproteota > Nitrososphaeria > Nitrososphaerales > Nitrososphaeraceae > Nitrosocosmicus. The sequence continues at coordinate 3,801 of JBNJLU010000105.1, read as the reverse complement.
TCATTTACATAATGCGTATCTTTCTTTTTTGTCCAAGAATAGATAAGTTCCTCTTGCTCCCTATTTAACAAAAAAGTTTCCCCATTTATCTTGCAATTTAGCCCTTTTAGCTGATATTCGGGTGGAAAGCAAACACCATTATGAATTAATGTATTCCATTTGATTTTGTTGCTGTCATAGTTTAATGAAGCTTTTCTTTCTCCAGATGTAATTGAAATTGATGATGGTGATGAGGAAGAAGCAGACATTTATTGTAAAAATTAATTGATATTAATATATAAAACTATTCTGATTTTCCCACAAAGTAAATTTAATCTATCGCCATTTATAAAAATAATACAATAAGAATAATAACTTTTTTATGGACTGGAATTGAACTAATTAAAAAGTCTTGTACAATAATATGCCTATAAAAATAGGTGAGATTGAATTGAAAAATCCAATTATCATTGCGTCAGGGACCTTAGGATTGTCTCAAAGCATTTTCAATAGGTTGTATCGGATAGGTGCTGGTGCGATTGTCAGCAAGTCAATTAGCCTTTTTCCCAGAGAAGGTTACATAAACCCAACTATCACAACAATCAAAGGAAACAGTTACATAAATGCGGTTGGATTGGCAAACCCCGGCCTGGAATCCTTCACAAAAGAAATTTCTACTAATAATGTTCCTTTGATTGTTAGCATAGTGGGTTCAACTATTCAGGATTTTAATGAAATAGTGAACAAATTAAAAACGCTAAATATTTTAGGATTTGAATTAAATCTATCATGCCCTCATGTTGAAAAAATGGGTATGGAGATAGGGTATGATAAAAAATAAGTTTATGATATTGTCGGGAATATAAAAAATAATTCGGACAAACCATTGTTTGTAAAGGTCGGAATGGGAAATTCCAATATTATAAAAACTGCAAAGATTGCAGAAGAAGCTGGCGCTGATTGTATAACCGCAATAAACACAATACGTGCAATGAAAATTGATATAGAAACTGGCTATCCAATCCTAGAAAACAAGATAGGTGGTTTATCTGGAGCATCAATAAAGCCTATAGGCGTCAGATGTGTCTATGAACTGAAAAAGAATATAGGTATTCCCATTATTGGCTGTGGTGGCATTTTTTCCCATGAAGACGTAGTTGAGTATTTAATGGCAGGTGCATCTGCAGTACAAATTGGAAGCGTTTTAGGATTTGAAGGATTGAATTCTTTAGATAATATTTTAAAAGGATTGAATAATTACCTCAAAATAAAAAGCTATACAAATGTTTCGGAGCTTATTGGAATTGCCCATAGATCCTAATTTCGCTGGAATTGTGACAATCAAATACACATCTCAAGACCGCATGTAGTGAGGACTTTTTTAATGGCAAGTTAAGTTATTTAATAAACCCCGTCTGATCTTCCTGGTTTGAATACTGATTTGAGAGAAAAACATTGCTACAATTACAATTAAAACACGGATAATACTGATTCGAACCAACGATGGTACTTTAGAAATAAATGGTATCCCTAGTTTTACTGAATGATGTTGTTTTGGAGGATGTAAATAATCGTGATGTGTTGCATATATAGGTGGTCCGCAGACTGGATAAAGAATAAATATTAGAGTAAAAATAGTTATATATGAGCGATACTGAAAGTATTGATTCAAGTTCACTTTTAAATAAACCTGTCGAATCAATTGTAAATACCGATATTGAAATATTCGAAAGTGACAAACTGGTTAACGACGCAATTAAAACATTGCAGCATAAAAATTCTAGAAGTGTATTAGTCTCTCACAATAGGGAAATAATAGGGATTGTTACTAAATCAGATATTTTATTTAAGGTTATGTCTAAAGGGAAAAATCCATCCAAAATAAAACTTCGGGAAATAATGACCACCCCGATTATAGCTGTTAGCCCAAAGACATCAATTCAGGATGCAATTAACATTATGAATAAGAATAACATACGTCAGATAATTATAAGCAGCAATTCTAGCGTTATTGGAGTCTTAAGCAGAGAGACCATTTACGATAAAATTCATTTACTTAATACAAACATCACAACCAACCTAATTAGCGGGGGTCCTGTTTGCATCATAAATCCAAAGTCTATTGCGCTGACCAAGTCCCACGAAGATACCCACGTATTGTCTTGTCCTTATTGTTCATCCCCTTTTGATACAAAAGAGTCATTATCAAAACATATAGATAGATTGCATTTGGGCTCTGGCGCTTTGGAAGGCGATAGGAGACGCCTTTATGAATAGAATATATAGTGCGTGTATTTTAGTTCAATTGCTTAAATAAATCAGAGCTGAGCTTGCCGGGGTAGCTCAGCCTGGTCAGAGCGTTCGACTCATAATCGAAAGGTCGCGGGCTCAAATCCCGCCTCCGGCATTTTAATACAGTATATATAAACAAAATGGCGTTTCCCTATTTCCTATTTAACATTCACCACCATCAAATCCAATAGTTATCATGATTGGTAAACATAAAAAAAGATTGGTTTAAATTTGATAATATTCCCAACATGATATACTATATATATTAATATTAATAGACCAAAAAATATTGATTCTAACCTAGTCTGTCTATTATTTGAATACAAAGCCATATTATTAGTAGTCTGTTATATAAAAAATGATTTTCAGCATTGTCGGATGGAGTATTTATAACAGCAACTGATACCGGTGTTGGAAAAACACTCATATCAGCATCTCTGGCATGGAAATTATCACAACATGACGATAAAATCTGTGTCATGAAGCCTTTTGCAACCTCAGATAAAGTTTTTTCCAAGAAATTTAATTCTAAAGACCTGTACTTGTTATCCAAATCAATTAATTTGACCGAAGATCAAAGTTATCTGAATCCATATTTTTATAAGTTACCGGCATCCCCATACATGGCAAGCAAAATATTAAAAGCAAACCCGCCGAGCGTTATGGGGGCACTAAAAAAATTTTCATATTTGAAAAAGAAATACAACTTTATTATTGTTGAGGGGATAGGAGGGGTAATGGTCCCTATTGACCAAAAATATAATTTAGTTGATTTTATCAAGCTAACCAGGTTATCGATAATTATAGTAACAACACCAGTGATAGGAACGATTAATCACACACTTTTGACAATTCAGAAATGTAAAGACCACAATATACCTATAAAAGGGATAATATTCAATAAAATGCCAGAAAATCCCAACATTGTCATGAGATCAACTCCATCATTTATAGAACGATTAACAAAAATACCAGTTTTGGGAACTATTCCACATTATAAATACTTAAAATTCAATGCAAATACTTTTAAAAAGATATCAGATAAACTCAAGTATGCCATATGACAATTTTATGCATTGTTAATTGTTACTATATTTTCCCCAATTTTTTAACATACTGCTTATATGCATCCAAATATGATTTTTTGTCCCCTATGTCGATGAATCCTTCGCTTTCCACGACAAAAGCCTTAACTTGTTTGTTTTGGTTGATGGATTCTCTTACCGCATCATCCATTCCAAAAGAAGTGGAGTCAGGTATAAAATCTAAAAAGCCCGGTTCAAATACATAGCAACCAATATTAATTAACCCGGAGATTTCAGGCTTTTCCCTCCAATCAGTTACAACCGCATTGTTTTGATCATAGGATACGTCTATGAATCCATATTTTAACCGCGTTTTGTATTTGGCAAGAGCCATAGAAATATATGCATTGGAGTTGGTATGGTTATCAATCATCGCATCAAGTGGAAATTCATATATGGAGTCCCCATATAGGCAGACAAAAGTATCGTTCAAGGAGCCAGACGC
>JBNJLU010000104.1:0-6229 GCA_050591185.1 Candidatus Nitrosocosmicus sp. | reverse complement strand
CATTACCCAAGTTGCTTGGGAATTGGCTTCGACAGAAAAAGGAAAATATGCCCATCACACAATAAAGGAAATCCATGAACAACCATCTATATTGCTTAATTCCATTAACAAAAATAATAATTTTCAACAATTCTGTGAATATGTAAAAAATGCTTCAAATGTGTATATAACAGGGAGTGGAACAAGTTACCACTCAGGATTATTAGCTAAACGTCTTTTAGCAAAATACGCAAAAATCAAAGCAGAGGTTATAATGTCGAGTGAATTTCATTATTTTTCAGATACTTTGGAATCTAATTCTGTAGTTATTGCCATTTCACAAAGTGGTGAAACCGCAGATGTCATCCATTCGGTAAAAAAAGCAAAGGAGGGTGGATCTAAAATACTTTCAATTATCAATGTTCCAACATCCTCTTTAGCAAGATTAAGTGATTCCTTTCTTATGTTGAATTGTGGTCCGGAGATAGGGGTTGCTGCGACAAAAAGTTTTTTAGCACAACTCATGGTTTTATATAATATAGTCAGTGTGCTATCGAATAGCCGACTTGATCTGAATGTTGCCATGCAAAAAAAATTGGTTAAAGATGTGGAGAAAACTTTGGAGTTAGATGAATTTATTAAATCTTTAATGGCAAAACTAGACAATGAGATTAAGCATATTTACCTTCTGGGAAGGTCGATTCATTACCCTATTGCATTGGAGGGTTCACTCAAGATTAAGGAATTAGCATACATACATGCAGAGGGAATAGCAGCAGGTGAACTTAAACATGGGCCATTGGCTCTGATAGATAACAAATCCGTAGTTATTGTGTTAAATCCAGTTGACGAAACATACCAAGATGTAATTTCGAGTTCAAATGAGATTAAATCCAGAGGTGCCGTTATAATTGGAATTTCCAACAAGTACCATGATATCTATGATGAGTATATCGAATTGCCCGAATGCATTGATTTTCTTTACCCTGTTATAGAGGTTATTCCATTGCAGATTATGTCTTATTATCTTGCTCTCAAAATGCAGGTCGACCCTGACTATCCGAGGAACCTTGCTAAATCTGTCACAGTTAAATGACACTAACGATAATAGTATATGCTGAATAATGGATATTGATGGATGTTAATTTAAACCACTTTTAATTAAATATTAGAAAAATATATGAAATAACCATGAAAATCGAGAATTGCAATTTTCCAGATCAATATTTATACGATACCCAAAATTTTATTTGGGCTGATTTGGAGTTTACTAATACACAAACTAATTCTCTTGATAACTATGTGATTGTCAGGGTAGGGATAATGCCAATACTGTCTTATATATCGGGCAATATAAATAAAATAAAACTTAAATCAGAAGGTGAGTATGTTAACAAAGACAAAAGTTTAGGTACCATTGAAAGTTTGAGTTATTTTGGAGTCATCAGGTCACCAATCTCTGGAAAAATTGTAGAAATAAATAAAAGCCTAATGCATAATCCAAAGATCGTTAATGATTCTCCATTTGAGTTTGGTTGGATAGCAAAAATAAAATCATCAGATGCCCATGACTTTGAATTATTACAACCAATTGACAAGTGTAAAGATGAACTCTCTTTGTTGGTAAAAAAATACAATGTAAAGTGTTTTAAAAGCTTTCCTGATTATGAAATGTATGAATTAGGAACTGAATGCTCTGCGACTTTGGCAAAACTGGGTGATTTTATTGGTTTAAAAATGAATACCGGACAAATTGTTCATCTTGTTTCAGATGATCCCACAGCTGATTTGGAGGTGTCTCGTTGGGCTATTGATAATAATCAAGAGCTGGTTGAGATAATTATGGAAAAAAATGAAATAAAAATTTCAAACAAGATGAATTATCTATTTCATATTCTAGTTAAAAAACTAAATTAAGCTAAATAAAAAAAACAAAAACAATATTTTGCTTTATTTCTCTATCGGGTTTCCAATCATATTGCCCCATTCAGTCCATGAACCATCATAATTTTTTACATTTGGATAGCCTAAAAGATACTTCAATACAAACCATGTATGAGACGAGCGTTCGCCTATTCTACAATATGATATTATCTCTTTTTCTGATGTTATTCCTTTTTCTTGATATAGTTTTCTTAACTCCTCAGGGGATTTAAAAGTACCATCTTCATTTACTGCTTTTGCCCATGGTATATTTACAGCCCCTGGAATATGTCCACCACGCTGTGCATGTTCTGTGGGATATTCTGCTGGTGCTGTTATTTCTCCTGAAAATTCTTGGGGAGATCTAACATCCACTAAAACTATGGAGTTTTGCTTGTCTATTGAGTTAGAAACATAATTTAAATAAGTTCTAATATTTTCATCTGGGTCTTTGGCCTTAAAATTTCCATTAGGATGTGATGGTATATCTTTATTAATTGCCCTGTCTTCTTCAAGCCATTTCTTTCTCCCGCCATTCATTATTCTTACATCTTTGAGGCCATAATATTTAAATGCCCAGAATGCAAATGCTGCAAACCAATTATTAAAGTCACCATACAAAACAAGAATTGAATTATCGTTTATCCCTGCTTTTACTGACAGCAGTTTTTCACATGCTTGTTTTGAGAGTATATTTCTGCTAATTGGATCATTTATATCTTCTCTCCAATCAAACAATACTGCTCCTGGAATGTGACCTAGAAAGTAGTTTGATTTTGGATCATAGTCAACTTCTGCAATCCTAACATTTGAATCATGAATGTGACTCTCTACCCATTGCGTATCAACTAAAACATCTGGATTAGCGTATTCATTTGACATCGACTTACAAATGTAATTAATTGATAACCTTGTATTTAAATAATGAACTTATTTAATTTTTTACCAATGACAATGCTATACTAATTTTCTAAGGTCTTATTTTTTATTTATTGTTGCCATTATGCAATATGTTAATGTGAATTATAATGAACTTTATATGGTCTCTAAAACTATACCTAAAAATACTGTTTTGCATAACGATGGATATGACCGTTTATACCGATTCATTGTCAAATTTACAACACTACAAAAATGACTTTTATAAGGTTGCCGTAACAACATATCTTTCATATCATCTTCAAAACAAAATAGATACGTGGATTAATGATGTAGCTCCATCCAGAGTGCTATTTGATCAGCTTGAACAAGAAAAAGTAACATGGGATGATTTCATCGATTTATACCAAAAGGAGATGAATGATTCTCATGCAAAATCTAAAATAAAATGGATACGGGATTTTTCCAAAAAAAATGATGTTGTTCTCTTGTGCCATGAAAGTGAATCAGATCCATGTTGTCATCGTCATGTATTAAAAAAACTAATTGAGGGAAATACCTAACTAGGGAATGAGTTTTATTTTGCAGTACAAACTAGTGGAGTATTAGGTAATAGTCTTATATGCGCAAAAATGAAAAACATATCGATTTCGGTTTTGTTTTAAGTAAAGTGTCCATTAATAAATAATAAATATAAAAAATTATCTGTTCTATTTGTATTTTACTTGTTTTGTTGATTATGGGTGAATAACTTTAATTAATGGTGTTTTATTGTTATTATAAGATAATGGCTACTCTTTCTACATGACGTTAATTTTTATTGATCTTTATATTATTTTAACTGTAACTTAAAAAATTTTTTAAGCAACGCTTATCATTCTTACTTATGGTTTATAAATACATAGAGATTGTGGGGACATCAGATACTAATATTACTGACGCTGTTAACAATGCGTTTAAAGAAGCATCCAAGACTGTAAAAAATATTCAATGGGGGGAATTGGGTAAAGTTACATTTAGGGTTAATGGTGAACAAAAAATTGAATACCAAGCGGAAGTGAAAATAGGTTTCAAAATCGAAAGAAATGACAATCTTGTATGATTTGAATCAAACCGAATAGCTTCAAAAACCTTTCTTTCTACACTTTTTTAACCTTTTGGATTCTTCTGGAATGTGGTCAAATGCATTTTCTAATATGCTCTGAAATGGGCAATGTTTTACGTGTACTTAAACATTTGATTGATATAAACTAAAAGGATGGTCATTGAGATATATTGTGATAGTTAACACATATACTATTATGTTTTCAAAAAAAGGCGTATATGCGATTTTTAATTGACTTGTTGGTGTTTTTAGATTTGATCTTTTATTTTGAGTCATAACTTTTTACTTTCGGTTTACATCATGACATAAAGGAAAAAGATGTTATGCTAAATTCAATTTGGGGTGTGAAAAAATTCTGTATTGGTGTGCGGGGTGCATTATTGGATTTTATTCTGCCTGCTGGATTTCATGCAGGGCAAATGTAAACGAATATGGATTTAGTTTAATTATGAAATTTCGCCATCTTTGCTATTATTTCTTTCTTCTGACTTTTGATTGGCTTGGTTATTATAGTTAATATTTTCGGTAGTTATTTCTTCTGTAATAGTTTTTGTTTCGGTAATGGCTTTCTTTTTTACGATTACCTCTTCCTTAACATATGGTGTTTTTGTTACTACCGGCTCCTCTCTTTTTAATGGGATCGATATTTCGGTTCTGGAGTCTACAGGTCCTTCTAATAATGATGATTGATCGGAAGATTGCATAGATGGTTTATTTGAAGATGAATCATTGTTAACCGGTCTTCTTTCGATTGTGACCATCTCCCTTGTAAGTTCGATTTCTACTGTTTTTGTTTCCTTTACAGGCTCTTTTATTATATCTACATTATCTTCTGTCAATCTTTTTGATACATCAAGGCTTTCCCCCATCACAGGTATTTTTGTTTCAAGTTCTTTTGACATGTCTGAAGATTTGAATGAGGAGTATCCCTCAAATTTTTGACCGCCACCTTCTTCATATCCATGCAACTCAACTTCATTAACTCTCATTTTAAGCAGGTCTCCGTCAAAACTCTCTACAGAAGAAATTGGTATGTGATATCTTTTTTTATTCAAGAGTCCCTTTTGTGTTATAACATATGTATCTCCAACTTCATGTACTTCACCCAAATCCAAACCATCAATACCTATTGCTCCTTTCTTTACGACATTGTTCCAATCGATATTTTCTTTATTGTTAGTTGTAGACATGAATTTTAGTACATAACAAGATATATAAAATCATGTGATTTTATTTTTCAATTGATTATATTATTTCCTCCGTGCGTTTGTCTGGATACCTTATAGTCATCTTTTCTGTTTTGACATCCACACCAAATCTCCTCTTCTCGGTGCCTTCGTATTTTCTTACGACGATTTCACCAAGTTTCACCATCCTTCTGTTAATCACTATTTCCTCGCCCCACAATGGTATGACAATGCTGTTGTCCTTTTACGCATATGGGACGCTGTTGCCATTTCCGCCACCAATGGATAAGGACAATTGTCTTCCGCAATGTGTTGCATTGCTTTGATCTCTGGTAGATTCCCCATCTGGTGATTGCCCGCTATATTTGCGAACTTCTATATCCCCGGGTGAGGTGGTGGTGGCGGTGGGATGCTACTGTTGTTGTGTGGATGCCCGCCACCAGCAGCATGTCGTAAGTAATTACTAAATAGTGTTGATTTTGCAATTAGGCTAATAAGCTTCAACTTGAAGTAAATAGTTATGGAAACCCTTTAGACCGTTAAACTTAATGTAGAATATGGAAAAGAAATAATGTACTTGAATTCTTACATAATGAAACGTATTTTGATCATTGTTCTATTTCTTATAATTTCTTATTATGATTTACTATTCTGTTCTATCTTTTGACGGATTTAAAATATTTTTATCAATAAGATGTTTTTATAGTCCATATGGTTTTGTCCATCCCCGATTTTCTTACTGGACTATATATTATTTGATATTCATTAATTTGATTGTTTTTTATAGCTGTTCTTAATCAACAAAGAACAGTTCAGGCAAAATTGTTATTTTTAACATACTGTATAAATAATTTATTCGAAAAAAGTTAATAAACCCATAATAATTCTTTATAATCGGTATTATAATTGATTAAAATAAGGGAAGATCCATCAGGAAAAATAAATTTAACTTCTCCATTTAAGGATGAAATACAAGAAGAAACGGAATACCCTATAACAATAAGGTCAAAATCAATTAAACATTCGCTTTTTGTTTTGCGAAAAGTATAGGTAACAGGTGCTTTGTTGCCTAATTCATTATCCTAACGCAACATCTTATTCTGTTGATCTATATTCTTCTAAACAGGTTATACAATGATACCTTTATCATCATCTC
>JBNJLU010000103.1:5598-6301 GCA_050591185.1 Candidatus Nitrosocosmicus sp. | reverse complement strand
TGAAGGATACTTCAAAAGTGATTGAAAACAAAATAATGATACCAGTATCAACATGCTATTCCACTACAACCGGCAAAGACACAGTTTTTCTGAAAGTGGAAATATTTCCAAACGTGGTTACAGGGAGGTTATCATACAAGTTTCATGAAAAGGATAATAACACAGGTGATTTTGACGGGCATCTTCATGGTGACACACTGCTTGCTGACTATACGTTTATATCTGAAGGCATTCAATCAACCAGGGAGGTCATTTTCTTAATACAGGATAGTGTAGCTATCGAGGGTTATGGAAATATGGAAGAAAAAAACGGGAAGATGGTATTTAAAAATCAAAGGGAAATTATCTTTGAAAAAGGGCTGACACTGAAAAAAATTCCTTGTGGGGAAAATTGAAAATTACAACCCTATCTTTATAAACAAGTGATTTTAATTATGAAAAAGTATTTATTCAAGTCAGCATTACAGGTTACAATTGTTTTACTGCTTATGTCCTGTATTACACCTGATGCTTCTTCACAATCCAGGGATTCATTGCTTAATATCTATAATACCAAAACAATTCATACGTTTGGAAATTATTATATAAAAGGAGATAAGCAATTATCTTTTAGGAATTTAAAATCGGAATTTCAATCCGGTATCACAAAAGTTTTGTACAAAAAATCTAAAAAAGATTTAATTCTCAGTAAATTTCTTACAGT
>JBNJLU010000103.1:0-5588 GCA_050591185.1 Candidatus Nitrosocosmicus sp. | reverse complement strand
GCGGTTGTAAGGAAAAATAATAAAACAGGTGCATGGGCATTTTCTATAGCAGGAATTGCATTAAACTTTGGCGGCCTCCATTTTCGTAAACAATCCGGCGAACTATTAGAACGAGCTCTTTGGCAAAGAAACAAAGAAGTTTTATTTGGCAGTTATTAGCAATTCTGTTCCTGAATTAATAAGAATTTAAGTCAACAGAATTCAGCTATAATTGATTTAAAAAACTAATAACGCATGAAAAGACATATTCTAATATTTTAATTTTTGTAGAAATAATCTTTTCCTAACAAACAAGTAAATTTATTCACATTCTAGAAACGTTATCTCTTGCTTTATTAATATAACCATCTGTTTTTTCACTGTCCTCAAATAGATGTGTGGAGTGAAATGACTTAAATAATTTTGATTATGAATAAACTTATGCAATCGATGGTTGTCAATGCAATAGAATATCAATATTTAGATATTTCAAGGGATAAATGCATAGATGTTATAAAAAAAATAATAATTGGTGTTGTATTGATTGTTATTGCCTATACAGTTAAGGATAGGGACTTGATATTTGTCCTCTTATCTCACCATTTGGATTTTGTTCGGTATGGACATTAACATATGTACTTGAATTTTTCAATGAGGATATCAAATCAGGTATAGTCTTTCCTTTCATGGGTCCTTCTAGGTTGTTTGTGCCGATTGTTCCGTTTTCTGAAACCTGATTTTGTGGTGAATCAAATGTGAACAAAGTTACAACAACTGGACCGTTTTCACCTTGATTCCCGCTATGAATATGACCTGCTGTTACACCTTCTATGCCTGTAGCATTAACACTAAAATCTATGGTTTCGTTATTTGGTACAACTGGAATGAATTCTGCTGCACCTGTAGCCTGTGTATCCACTGGAGGCACTTCCTGTTGACCTGAGAGTGTGCCATTTAATTCATGTTTTGCAAATGCATCTTGACTCAAATCAATTGATGCAATGCCTGCAATCCCTGTTGCTATTATTATTGATAGCGTAAAAACTATTGATGTGTTATTTATTATTACCATCATCAGTATTATTAAGACATAGTATATTACATATTTCCCTAATTGCACCCAAATTCATTGGATTTGTTATATTCTGATTTGCTCATTAAATTGGTAGAAGCAGAGCAAATTAAGGCGAATTAATCTAATAACATTATCTGAAGTAACTTTAGTTTATCTGGACCCATTGACATGTCATACTATAAGCAATTTCATCTGTAAAAATAAACTAGTTAATAAGCAATGTTATAATAGATAGATTAATGGACGACATAGACAATTCAGTAAAGAAAATAAAAAATACGGAGCAGGATATTGATGCAAAGGCAGAGACTACAAAAGACCATGCTGAAGGAAAACCAAGTTCAGAAACACTCAACAAGGCAAAAAACAAGGTAAAGGACGCCCTCACATAAATTAATTTATTTTTTTATCTTCATTGCCAATTCTTATATGCTTTTTTTACACTTTGGGCATTCCAATTAGTAATGATATTGACTGGAATTGCATAAAAAAGAATCAGGAATGATTTGCTTAACATACATTTAGTCCATCCCTATTTCAGTGGCACGTTTCAACACGTATGTTTTTGATTTTATGTTATTATCCTTTAAAATACATTAGGAAAAGATTCAGATTTAATCATATGTCTATTTAATCAAGACAAATCGTCAAAATAATAAATATTGAGTAGGATACTTCAATCTAAAGTGTTGCTTTCAACAACTGGGATATACGAAAAAGTTAGAGAACATAATAAATTTAGAGCCCGCTTCATGCAAATTTTATTTACTACTTATCCATACCAATACTGACAAACCGATTGTTTGAGATAGATTAATAATAAAGAGATATGGTGCAGCAGCATCTACAACCGCTTTAATTGCAGGTCCAGCAGAATACAGGTTGAACCAAAATATGATAATTACAATGTTTTGAACCATGAAAGATGATGCCACAGTTATCAAACCACACGTAAAATATGATTTGATTAATCTTGCATTTTGAGCATAGATTACTATTATTGCTCCTAATAGCCCAATGTTAAGTATAGCCGCAATAGCTGCTGCAATCATGAAATCCATTTGCTTGTTAAATAATCTTGTACCGCTTGTTTAATTTACTTTTTCCCAATTCTGTCCATGATTTCATTTAAAGCAAAATAGTTCTTTTCCAAAACTGGTGAAGTGAAATACGTAGCACCGTAAGAGTCCTCGTTTTCTGTGATGATTAACCCGTTTTTTTTTAATACGTCAATATGATGGGCAATGGTTTTGTAGTCCAGTTTTAGTTGAGTTGAGATTTGGTTGGCATTTGACGGATTCTCCGTTAAAACATGCAGTATTTTTGCCCTGTTTACTCCGCCTCTGGTACTGCAAATTAGGTGCCACAACAGTCTTTTAAAGACCGGGTCTATGGGTTTGCTTTTCTGAATATCATATTTTTTATTCTTGTTATTGTCTTTATTGTCATCAGGGTTTCCAATCCCATCTTTGTCTTTCTTGTTGTTGGAATTAGAATCGGATGAGCTCACCTTTCTGAACAATATTGTCTAAATAACAAGAGATAAAAGGTTATTCAGAATAATTAACAACACAAGGTAATAAAACTATAAAGCATCTCAATTTGTCATCTTTATAAATATCTGGGACTAAAATTGGCATAATTTAGGTTCAATTTGGGAATTTGGTTTGTTACCGACATCGTTTATATCCATAACGATACAACTAGATCAAATCGTCTATATAGAATTAAGATCGATCTACTCCCTAACTCATATAATGAGACGTATTATCTCCGGCTATTAACTATCAATATCTCCGTTTTATCATCGTTGTACTACTTCATAACAACTTTGCTAATCTGGAAAAAACCTTAAATCACTCATGTCTTTTGATTATACAGTGGTCCTAGGAATAAGGGGCAATAATTATATTGTATTTTTTCTTTTTGGCCTCGCTGCCGGAGCTGCAAGTTTATCATTATCAATTTTCTTAAAATTAACTATTAACGGGTTATTTATTCCTGAAATTGCATCTCAAGGGTTAATCTCGATTACATCTGGAGAAATCGAATCGCAAGCTGTACTAACACTAGGCCCGTTAGCCAAATATTCTACAATTGTAGGTGCAATCGTGGTCAACGTTCTACTTTATGGCATAATAGGCGTCATTCTAGGAAAATTGTTTGTAAAAACGAAGTCTCCTAAATATGCAATTAAATCAATACTATCTACACTTGTTTCTTATGTTGTATTGATTGTCATAACACTGGGTTTTATAACACTTAGCACTGCCCCTGGGCAATCCATATCTATTCCTATCATGTCGATTGCTTTGTTTTTGTTACCTAGTATTGCTTATGGACTAATTTTTGCATTCTTGTTTGGTAATAAGAATAAGAAAATAGATCCAATTGAACCTCGTTCTGATATTGATGAGAGAGAGAAGATTATCAACAAAAGTAACAAAACTAAAGAAATTGATTATAACAAAAGGGACATGATCCGTGCTTTAATAATTTCAGTCATTGCCGTCCCATTGGTGTATTTCGGATTTAACCGCTTAATATCTGCGTCAGAACAACAACAACAGCAGCCCCGGGCCCTTGACCAATCAATTCAGCAATTTTTACAATCAAAATCAAAACCCCCTGGTTTTGAAAATCCCCTTCTTACTCCACTAGTAGATGCTGAGGTTACTCCCACATATCTTTTTTATAGAATAGATATAAACAGCGTAGTACCCGCAGTCAATGCTAGCGATTGGAGTTTCACTGTAAAAGGACTAGTGAATAATCCTGTTGCAATAACTTATGAAGAAATCAAGAGTATGAATTCGGTTGAAGAATTTGCAACCTTAACATGTATCAGCAATAAAATAGGTGGAAATCTTGTAAGCACCGCGTTATGGAAGGGAGTCAGACTGAAAGATATTCTTTCTAGAGCCGGTGTGCAACCTACCGTAAAATATATTGTGTTTAGATGTTCAGATGGATACGATGTAGGAATTCCATTAGAAAATGGTATGATGGATGGTACCATACTGGCCTATGACATGAACAATTCACCATTAACCAACGAACACGGATACCCCGTTAGAGCAATAGTGCCCGGGTTCTATGGGATGATGAACCCCAAATGGATCACGGAAATAGAATTAGTAGATAAAACATACGAAGGATTCTGGCAAAGAAAAGGTTGGACTAATAATGGTATTAAAAATGTAAACTCATCCATAGTTATTCCTGGGAATCAACCCATTAATGATAGATTTCCTAATTTAGTGCCTAATAGCAGTTTCATGAATGGCAAAAATTTCCCTATCGCCGGAATAGCATTTGCAGGTGATAAAGGAATCTCCAAAGTTGAGGTGAGTGTAGATGGTGGAACTACGTGGAAAACTGCGATAGTCAAAGATCCATTGTCACAATATACTTGGGTTTTATGGACGAGTGGATTTACATCTACAGATAAAGGGAATTATAAAATTATCGTGAGAGCAACAGACAAGACCGGCCAGATCCAGACTTCTGAATTAAAAGAGCCATTTCCAAACGGTGCTGCAGGCTATAATCAAATAGATATTTCAGTCTAAAATTGGTATTATTATTTTGGGGGTCAATTTTATATTTAGGTCATTATTCGGTACCATACGTTCCTTAACTTGTTATACTAAGTCAAACACGATCGACTGGATCCTTGATCCTTATCAACAAATTCGTTTTACTCTAATTCAAAATATTGTTACTTGTAACTCATTCTGAGTATCATGGATTATCATCCTATGATATAATGTAGACTCAAATATTTGAATAATGCTGTCTATTTGTAATATGATTTTGTCAAAAAGAACAACCATATTCAAATTAGGGTTTATGATGTATATACTAAAACCGATTCAATAACATGTTATTTCTTTGTTTTCTGATATTCTTTTGCATGATGATTTTATTTGGCTTTTCTAACAATTTCTAACCTGAACAGTCAAAATTTTGAAAATCCGAGAATCGTATTATAGAAATATTTGGATATAGTAAGAACCAAGTTAGTAGTCGGAGACCTCAAAAGACCTAATAAAAGAATATGAGCCTTAATTCATTCTTTTACGAGAACCTTTCCTTACTACAACTAATTTAGTACTGCATGTCTTTGTAGTTAATTCTTACTATATCCAAATATTTAGACTTCATGGGTTGATCCCATAATTTCTAAATATGCAATGAAATATCTGTGCACACGCTTGAATGATTGACTATTTGGTTTTGGTTTTCAGCCGGTTCTTGCTTGTCAAAATGTTGGTCGGACATTACTGATAAATAAGTAATAGTGAATAATTAACAATGTATTTAACCACATGCAGTAACAAAGAATAGGTTTTTAATAAATAAGGAGAATGGTAATTGGGCCCTGTTCACTTAACGACAAGCCTATATCTTGAAGATGCTCTATCTCATATGCGATTAGCAGAAACAGAACACCTTCAGAGTACATTGGCTATGGCCTGTATTTGTATTTTTCAGGATTATCTCTAAGGAGAGCTTCAGAAAGACTTGCTTG
>JBNJLU010000102.1:0-6328 GCA_050591185.1 Candidatus Nitrosocosmicus sp. | reverse complement strand
CACGTCTGACTAATGAGCGGTTATAGGAAGGCCAGTGAATCACAAATAATTAATCAACGGAATCCCAGCTAAATAGATTGAGTTAGGCGACAAAGCACAGAAAAGCTAAATCCGTATAATACCATGGAATCTGACGATACATTGTATTTTTGTGTAAAATTAAATTAAATATGTTATCAACATCGTAGAGGGAGGATGTCAACTTGGCATGATTTTCATTCATCCGATCTATCCTTTCAGGTTCTGATAAATTTTCTGCAAAATTTGTATAGTTTTGCATTCCAAATAACGAAAACATATTGTCATGATTCAAAAAACAGTTAGACCATGCCTGCTTTTTACTAATTGGGTTAAATCTTACCCATCAATCTACTGTTTAAGTTAGAAATGGTTAGAAATAAGGCGGAAAAAATAATCGTGTAACAAAGTACCCATTTAAGTCTACGATCTAATGTTGTATGGTATACATATCATGTCTTCTGATATCTCACCTATAAAAAATAATATATTCCTTTTTATGTAACATTAGGCAATTGGATTCATTTTTGGTATACGTGCCCATAATTTCTCTTATAGTAGTAGCTGGACTTTTTGTCGTAGCGATAGTGAATTTTTCAACTGTAAGGAGAAACATGCAGAAGCAATATGAGCAGCAGATAAAAAATCTGAAAATACAAAGTGAACAGCAAATATATTCTAGAATAATGGATGTTAGGCTCAAACTTGAAAGCACCGAGACATTTACCAAGATGGCAAAAGAAAGTCCTGTTTTTGCAGAAAGGTTCACAGCGGTGGATAGTCCAGATGAGTATTATATCATAGTGTCATTTTTGGACTTGTTTGAATTCTTATTTGCACTCAATAAGAGAGACATGATAGACACCGCCATTTGGTCTCGCTGGAGAAGCCTTGCGGAAACAATAATGACCATACCAAAGTTTAGGAAGGTATGGGAGAAGACGAAGTATGTCCACTCCTCTGAATTCAGAAATTTCATTGATTCTATTACTGAACAAAATGATTCAGGACAATCGATAGAGAATAGCCATTGAATTCGTTGGTGCTTTGTCGAATAACTAAAAATCAGTTAAAATCTTACAAATTTTTATTAAATAACTAGCGAATTGATAACAATCTGTGCTTCGTACCTCCCTTATTCATAATAGTAAAAACAAATATCAGAGTTATTCGACAAGGCGCTTGTTAGCAATCTGGCTATAGTTACCAAGATAGGACTTTGGGAACAAATAATGTAGGACAGAAATTCTTGTCCATACATCCCATGTTGATGATTTTGTCGGCATTTCTTATCATTTCTTCGTTAAGCTCCTTTGGTTTTTGATTGCTAATGTCAATGCCAATTTCTCTCATTGCCTCTGCAGCAACAGGATTGATTTGAGATTTAGGGATTGTCCCTGCGCTTGTAGGCTCATAGCCTTTAGGTGCGTATTTTCTAAACAAGCCCTCTGCCATCTGGCTACGCCATGCATTCTCAACACATACAAACAGGACATTCTTTTTTATTTTGCTTTTGGATTTGTTATTAAAAGGCAATTTCATTTTGGATCACCAAAGTTTGTTGTTATTTGCTTGCCTTTACCACTAAACTAGTGATCTTTCTGCCATCATCATCATCATCATCTTCCATCTCTATGTATGGTTTTTCATCCAACACCTCAACGTTAGTAAATCCTGCCTTTCTTATGGCATCAATATAATTGTCTTTTGTTAGTGCGCCATCAATACAGCTACACCAATTTTCGGAATTTATGGATTTTTCATCTATTTCTTTAGATGTAACTAAATCCGATATTACCATCTTTCCAATCCCATTTGGCTTTAGGATTCGGTAAATCTCTTTGAAGGTGTTTACCTTATTGGATGTCAGATTAATAACGCAATTGCTTATAACCACATCCACAGAATTGTTCTCAACAGGTATCCTTTTTTCAATGTCCCCATGTCTAAACTCTGTGTTTTTGTAATTGTATTTTTCAGCGTTATCTCTTGCTTTCTCCAGCATCTTGTCGGTCATGTCGATTCCAATGACCTTTCCGCTATCTTTCACAATATTGGCGGCCAAGAACACATCAATGCCGGCACCAGAGCCCAAATCAACAACCACATCATTTTCTTTTATGTGGGCAAATTTTGTTGGGTTGCCGCATCCCACACCTAAAATGGATGATTGAGGGATGGATGCCAATTCCTTTGGATTATATCCAATTGCCTCTATGGATTGTATTGTTGACACACCAGGATTTTCTTCCCCACTACAGCATTCTGAAGATGGCATGCAGCATGAATCTGAATTTCCAAATACAACGATTTTGCCATATCTTTCTTTGATTTTTTCTTTAATGTTTTTGTCACCATTGGCCATACATAAGTTTACCATAGAAACTATTTAAAATGGTAAGAGAAAAACAGTAAAGTAAGTGAAATTAGGTAAACAAAAGGGTTCAAAAGCCGTCAATGGAAATAAGTCGTCCAATGATGGTATGTCCAAGATACCAATTATTCAATCTGACCGTGATTCATGCAACTTTAAAGGATATGATGTTGATGACTTGATGAGGGAAACATCCTCGTTAAGGGCGTTAATTACAAAAAGAGGTACACTTGAAATTCTATTGCCATTGTGTTGCACTACTGACTCTGTGAGATACCTAAAGTTCAAAAAAACAATGAAAGGCTTTAGCAGCAAAACCCTTGCGATAAGGCTAAAAGAACTGGAAAGAAACGGAATTTTGCACAGGCAA
The DNA here is from genome assembly GCA_050591185.1 of Candidatus Nitrosocosmicus sp. Lineage (GTDB taxonomy): Archaea > Thermoproteota > Nitrososphaeria > Nitrososphaerales > Nitrososphaeraceae > Nitrosocosmicus. Next base: position 3,566 of record JBNJLU010000102.1, on the reverse strand, counting down.
GCCTTTAACGAGATTCCCCCGAGAGTGGAGTACCAATTGACAACCAAGGGACAAGAGTTAACAGAATCCATAATTGATTTGTTGCAGTGGATGAGAAAATGGTCATCAAAATAAATGATTATTTATCCAACATTATTAATTTTAATATTTGGTAATCGACATATAAAGCCAAAAGAACTAGAAAATGATGCATTAATTATAATTTTATCTAGTCAATTTACAAATGTAAACATGGCATTTAATAGTGATAGTTTACTTCTCAAATAATGGTGAAATAGATGGGTAAGAAAAGCAGGGCATTAAAGAATAAAAAGGTAGATGGCAGGACTAAAAGTTCAAAAAGGAATCTGATTATTGCAGTTATGGCCATATTGGCGATGGGTGTGGGAATAGGTGCCTATATGGCAACAGCCTCTTCAAGTAATGATGCAGTTGGAACAAGTCAGGAAAACGGCGACCAAAACGCCACAGGAAAATGGATGGATATCCACGGAGTCGGAGTGTTCACCACAGGAGAAGACAATTCACTATACCTTGCAACCCACAATGGTTTGTTTAAAAAGGAAAATGGCAATTCATCTAGTAGCTGGGTAGAGGTTGGAAATGACAAATCTGACATGATGGGATTTACAATTAACCCGAGCAAAGATGGAACAATGTATTCAAGTGGCCATCCCCAAACAGGTGGAAACCTGGGGTTTAGAGTAAGCGCAGATTATGGCACAACCTGGCAAAAAATGTCTGATGTGACAAACCCGCCAATTGACTTTCATGCGATGACAATGGGGGTCAATCCTGAAACAATTTATGGTTCTTCCGGTATGGGAGATGTCATTTACGCAACTCAGAACGAAGGCAAAACATGGACTGGTGTAAGCCCACCTAATGGAGAAAGAACAATAACGCTAGAAGCAAACCAGACCGACTCTAAAATTCTATACGCATCTACAACAAGTGGGCTATTCTCGAGTATGGACCATGGTAACAATTGGCAAAAAATAAACACAGTATTTGTTGGAGAAGGTGCAGTTGTGACTGGACTTGGAACATCATCTGATAATGGCAAAATTGCATACGCTTTTGTTATACCAAGTCAGGGTGAAGATGGCCATATAATAAGATCCACTGATGGCGCAAAAACATGGGCAAAGACTGATGGGCAAATTGATGGAGCCAAATACTTGGGAAAATTTGCATTCGGTAAAAATGGCGAGGTTTATGCCACGGTAAACCAGGAAACACCCAATGGAGCAACCTCAAGTGTGTATAGCAGCAATGATGAAGGAAAAACATGGATGTTAGAGGGAACAAATAACCAACAAAAACCAAATGTTTAAAACACATTATTCATCTGTTTTTAGAGGATATTCCCTTTTTAGTTTTTTAAACAAATCGTCTCCACAAATCCATGGAAAATCAGGAATGCCTACAACCTTTATTTTGCCATCAATTATGGTAGTTGGAACTGCTTTTACATCATATTCTTTCATCTTTAACTTGACATCGGAAGTCAAATTATTTACATCGTAAATCGTTTGACTACAGCCTTCACATTTACCTATCAAAATATCATCAGTAACATGCCTGCATAGAGGACAGTTGGCGGAGAATATCTCTATCGTGTGATGTTGCTTTGTCATAAATAAATTAATTCAGAGAATAATTTAAACATCGTTATATTATTAGGGATATTAAAAATTGTATTAAATTGCAGAGACGCTAAATCAGATCACATGGTTCATTATAGCATATGCAAGTTTATCGTTGAATTGTTTTATTTTTATAATAGTTTTTACCTTACGGCACATTATACTTAACGAATTCAATCCGGGAACAAATGTTGAGAGCGTAGTATCTTTCGAACTTGAGCCAGTAGTTGAAGATGGTGGCCTACAGGCTGTTTGTGTAGCCGATATTCGAACTGCTGAGAACCTGGAAGTAAACTAACTCTTTTTTTTATATTAAGGGTTTAACCCATCTTTATCCAAATATTCGTATTTTCTTTCTTTCTTTCTTTCTTCCAACAACCCTCAGGTTGCACACAGATGAGATTAAAACAAACAAGATAATGCCTGTATTGGCCTCTTTAACCAAGTTGTTGGATACCAGATAGGATGAGAAATCCGTCTGCCGATCGACCTTCAATATGATTTTCTGTTGTGACTAGAGAATAAAACCAGGCCCATTACCACAACTGTGTTAACTCTAAATGATTTACAGAGTGGACAAAGACCTAGCAGGAAAGGAACGAGATTGAGCAATTCCATCTCAAACATCTTGACCTTTCTCCACCATTACAGATTCATAGCGGTCTATCCTTTTCATAATTTCATCAACCCCTTTCTCAAATCGCATCTTGATGGAGTTAGCCTACCGATTTCTCCAGAGGTTTCATATACGATCTTATCCATATTCTTTAGATTCTCTCCTTGATGCAAATGTTGGAGATATCCACCTTGTTATCTAAACCAATACCGTTTTAGTTCCTTATAGGGATATTCTAGCATTTCAATATCATCATTACCCATCTCCCTGTACATTGACATCAGTTTATCCTTGCTCGAGAGTTGTGGGTATTCATCAAGTCGATCCAATACCTCGCATGCTCCCATATTCAAAATAATCGCAACATAAGCCAAGCTTTTTTTCCATTTAAGAGCTTGAATGATTTGGAGCATATGGACAAATTCTTATCTTGATATTCTGATGGCCTTTCCTCCTCACCAGTATATCTAGAATGATTGCACCAATATTTGGAAAAGCAATTAGATGGGTAGAGGCAACACGCCTATTATTGAGAATAAACATCTGTTTCTGGATGAAACGCAACCCATTCAAACCAAAATCCCTCATCAAATGGCAACCTTGACAATGTGTTTCCGCTCAAAGTACCATTAATACTCTTACCATCAAAATTCCATTCACTTCCTGTTTGGTTATCTATGAAAGCCTTTTTTTCACCATCATATCTGAAAGTTAAGGTTTGTGCATCAACAATTGGATTAAACATTTTTACCATAAACGGAAATGCGGACCATATTGTAATTGGTTTATCATCTATTTTGTCGTTTATTGCCTTGAAATTTTCAATATCTTTTAATTTATATGCTTTATAGTTTCCTGTCGCTTCAACTCCAACAATAATTTCTTTTAATCCTAGTCTATCATCCTTAATGGGAACAGGAAAAAGAATATCCGAGTTTGTGTAGTAATCGCCATAGGGGTCTGCGCCATATGGTCTAAGATTTCCAGTATCTTTAGAAAGAATTTTGCTATTTGGATAAAGATTCTTCCAGTCTTTCCAATATGCCAAATCAAAAGGAATTCTCTCAAGATTTGCTCCCGCAAATTTACCCACAATACTCTGAGCCATTGCTTGACTCCAAAGGGAATTGGAATTCCTATCATACATTACAAGATTGCTATTGTACAATTTGCCACTTGTCCCAAATTCAAGGATCTCTCCGCCAACTGTTCTATTGAATACCTGATTTGTAAAACACAAAGGGCAATAAGTTACAGCAATGGGAGTCCCGCCAACGTTATCATTTACAATTTCATGCCAT
>JBNJLU010000101.1:0-6333 GCA_050591185.1 Candidatus Nitrosocosmicus sp. | reverse complement strand
TTCACAGAATGAGAATAATCGCAAATGATTTCCTATTATCATGTCGTCATTGTCAGCTTTGAATGTTGTAAATTTTTCGTAAAGTCTTTTCCTTGAGAGCTCTTCACCAAATGATTGAAGTCTTTTACTTGTTTCACTGTCATAGTTATTAACCTCTCCGCCAATCAATTGATAGTATCCGTTGACTATGTTGTCAAATTCAACTGGACTCTTATGATGATAATTATGGTCTAATTTATTTTTATTAAGTGTGTATTCAACCATTTTTGATCTATTTTGTATTGAGATTGTTATACATGTTCAATTAAAAATACTTTGTTAATTCATTTTATTTCCAATTTTTCTAATATTTGATTTGCAATAGTGTACCTTACAGTCTAATTTTTAAGAGTTTTATTATTGTAGTTAAATTGTAAAATATTGTTAAATCTTGATATGGTCAAAACTGTAGTTTATTTTTAATAATGCAGTAGTTTTGATTAAGTGATGAAGTTATACTTAAGGTATTTGTTAAATCTACTGTAAATGATAAAAAAATAGGTTATTGTAAAAAATTTTTCCCCATAAAGCAATTTTACAACAAATAAATAAAAATAAATCATATATTTATTTGTGGTTTTTTGTTTTAGTTGCGATAACAGTAAAGACTTAAAAAAATGTGCAGAGCTCATAGATTCCGGCTCTATTGTAGTTTATCCTACAGATACTGTATATGGTATTGGATGCGACCCTTTTAATGATGATTCTGTTCTGCGATTGTTCAAAATTAAAAATCGACCTTTAGAAAAACATCTACCCATTTTGGCAAGCAATATGGGTCCACTAACCCATTTGGTCGAAATTACGAAAGAGGCGAATATATTAATAAACCACTTTTGGCCAGGTCAATTAACATTGATATTAAAGTTAAATAATGATTCTTTGACTTCAAAATACGCTTTTGATGACACTGTTGCTGTCAGAATTCCGGATAATTTATGCATTACAAATTTAATACAACTCACAAAGAGTAAACTATTGGTTGGAACTAGCGCTAATTTGTCTAATCAGCCTCCTTTCAGTAGTCTTCAAGATATTAAGACTAGCAATCTAAAAGGTTATGATGCAGCAATTGATGGGGGGAAGTTAAATAGCTCACTTTCTGTATCAACTATTGTAGATCTTGTCGACACTAATAATCCAAAAATAATAAGGGATGGTGTAGTTTCAAAAGAAAAGATTTATGCAGTTATAAAAGAATTTTCCTAACAAAAAGAAAAAGTGATAAATTGTGGAATTTAATTTTATTGCTACAACTTTTAGATACAAAGAGGATGCTCTTATTGATGAGATAGGGGAATTATTTGCTGAGTTTGGTGATTTGCATGCCACCATTCGTACAACAAGCATAGATGGACTTGTTGTAGGTGTCTGTTTGAAAAATCCTGTGGATTTTATATTTTTTTTACGAGAAAAACTAAAGGATGTCCCTTGGGAAATAAGATATGTCTTAAGATTTATTCCAATTGAACATGTGGTATTGACTGGTGTTACAGAGATAAAAAATATATCCGTAGAATTGATGAAAAGGATACCTGTTGACGATTCCTTTAAAATTCTAATTGAAAAAAGACATACCTCCTTAAAAAAGGATGACATAATAAATGCAATAGGGCCATTTATTTCCTCAAAAGTGGATTTAACAAATCCTGACTGGATCCTTTTAATAGAGGTAGTTGGAAAATATACCGGACTATCTATAATGAAACATGATATTTTGTTTAGCTCAATGATTGAGAAACGAACTTTTGAATGATTGATATTATCTTTGACTGTTTTTAAACTGTGAAGGTTTTTTGTTTTAAGGCTATTGCAGCCCTTTCTATAAGGAATTTTTGAAATTTTAGGTCATCGTTTATTAATGCCATATTCATATCTTTTAGATCTTTTTTAAAAAAAAGGTTAATAATGTGTAATTTTTTTGCCTGTGAAATTTGGAATAGATCATTGTTTTCTCTTCCATACTTTTTTAAATCAATATATGCATGTTCTATATTTGAAATACATTTAGAGAATAAAATACATACAAAGTTATTGTTTTTGCTGTCGTTCAAAATTTTAAATGCACTTAATATTTGGTTAGTATAGCAAATTCTCAGTAAGAATTCGACATCAAAATTCTTTATTTCTCTATGCGCCTTCAATCTCTTTTCTTCATTAATTATTTTTATGATTCCAAAAATGTGTTCCAATCCAAAGACAATATTTGAATTTACAATTACAATGTTGGTTTCCTTATGGTTTGCCTTGAGGCTGTCGTATAATTTCTTTATGTTGTTGTCCAAAAGAAGAAAACCCCTAACCAAAACTTTTGTTTCTCCATAGGTGTGTATATCTTTGATATTTTCTTCTTTGCCTTCGTTTTTATCTTTGTACAATTATTAACCTATTCGTTGCCTTTTTTTATATTTTTAACGAATAAATTAATTATAATGTTTTGATACAGATTGCATATATTGAAACACAGTGGACTGGGTAAACCGTATTGGAGGGAAGTAATTGACGTGCTAAAAAATATTATTCCTGTATATGACAAAGTAAACAGTGTTATATCTTTAGGTAAAGATGATGATTTTAGAAAAGAAGGCATTATTAAAAGCATTATACCTGGAAATGTTATTCTCGATGCTGGTTCCGGATATGGTAATATGTCAAAGACAGTGATGGAAAACGTTTCGACTGATGTCACTGTATTTTTCTATGACCCTATTTATGAAATGCTAAATAAAGTCAAAGATAAAATTAGTATGGTTGACAAGCCTTTTAGTTTTTTTTTGTGCAGTGGGGTTTTTGAAAGCATTCCATTTAAAAGTAATACTTTTGATGCAATTTTATGCGGCTATTCGCTACGGGATGCTATCGATTTGCATATTGCAATTCAAGAGCTAAATAGGGTTCTAAAGAAAGGAGGAAAGTTGGTTATTGTGGATTTGGGGAAACCTGATAATGTTGTTTGTCGATTATTAGTTTCAATATATTTAAAGTATTTCTTGTCAATATTGGCTTTTATGGTTGCTGGAAAACGTGGAATCCCTTTTAGAACCCTGTATGGCACTTATTTGAGATGGCCAAAGAATCAGGAGTTAAACTTTATGCTATCCAAATGGTTTCCTAAAATTGAGTTTAAGAAAAAACTGATGGGTGGGGCAATTGTTGTTGTTGCATATAAATGAGGTGTGATTATTTGATTTTATGGTGAACATGAAATCAATACTTCTAAAAAATGGAATTTTTTAAGGTACAATTAATATTTGTATTTAGCAAGACTAAGGAAAATTTTTAAATCGTACCTTTTAAACAGTTTTATTGACATATCAAAATAACGTAAAATCAATATTTGAAGATGCTTTTATAAATCATACTCAAGTAGTTACGGAAGAAATCGCAAAAAATATTCTTACTTTGTACGATATACAAGTACCCCGGTTTGCTTTGGTAAAAGATGTTGAAACGGCCGTAAAAGAGGCTAATTCTATTGGTTATCCCCTTGTTGCTAAAGTGGTATCTCCCCAAATTTTGCATAAGACAGACGTTGGGGGGGTTAAAATCGACCTTAAAGATGAGGGGCAGGTAAAGTCCGCATTCAATGATATTTATGAACGACTTTCAAATCAATATGATCTGAAAGGCATTTTGCTTGAAAAAATGGTTCCCAAAGGCGTTGAAATTATTGTAGGTTTGCAAAATGATTCTCAATTTGGCCCTGTTATAATGGTTGGGCTCGGAGGCATATTCACCGAACTCTTTAAAGATATATCTTTTAGAGTTTTGCCAATCACAAAAGAGGATGCATTGGAAATGATAGAGGATCTCCAAGGCAAAATGTTACTCAAGGGTTACAGGGGTTCCCAACCGATTGATATGGATATTTTGTGTGATGCTCTTGTCAATATAGGGAAATTGGGATTTGATATTTCTCCTTATTATGAAAGCATTGATTTTAACCCTATTATTGTATATCCTGATAGTTATTTTGTTGCTGATGCAAAAATCCTTTTGTCTGCAAATCCCAGATATGATGCAGTGTCTGTTGCGCAACCAAATTCAAATCAAATGGATTTGTTCTTTAATGCCAAATCTATTGCATTGATAGGCGCTTCTCCAGAGGTTGGTAAAGTTGGTAACTCTGTTTTGGAGTCATTAGTTAAACATGATTATAAAGGTAAAGTTTATCCTGTAAATGCCAAAGGTTACCCTGAGATTATGGGGATAAAGGCATATAAAAGCCTTGATGAAATACCGGATCCAGTTGATGTAGTTGTTGTTACTGTTGACCTAAAATTTGTTCCTGATTTGTTGAAGATAAGCGGTGCAAAGGGAATCCATAACATGGTAATAATTTCAGGTGGAGGTAAAGAACTTGGTGGCGAAAGGGCCGAAATAGAGCAGCAAATAAAAGATTTGTCGTCTCAATTGAAAATCCGTATTATTGGACCTAATTGTATCGGTATGTTCAATGGAGCAAACAGACTTGATTGCGCATTCCAGGGACATGAACGAATGCTGAGGCCAAAAAATGGCAATGTTGCGTTTCTTTCTCAGAGTGGCACTATTGGCATTGCATTTATGGAACATTCCTCACCATTTGGTATGAGCAAAATGATTTCCTATGGCAATAGATCTGATGTCGATGAAGCCGACATGATATGGTATTTATCTGAAGATCCTGAAACAAAAGTTATTGGTTTGTATGTTGAGGGACTTGGAGATGGGCGAAAATTTGTTAGCACTGCAAAAAAGGTGATTTCGGAAAGAAAAAAACCAATTGTAGTGTTCAAAAATGGCAGAACAATTAGGGGGGCAAAACAAGCTGCTTCCCATACAGGTTCGTTAGGTGGAACACATGCCGTTGTAAAGGGGGCATTTTCTCAGAGCGGAATTATTTCTGTGGATAGCTATGATGAGTTGACTGCCTCCTTAAAATCTCTTTCGTGGCAACCTGTTCCTAAAGGAAATAGAGTTGCCATGGTCACAAATGGGGCCGGACCAATAATTGCTGCTATTGACCAGTTTGAAAGACTTGGTCTTCAGGTGGCAAATTTGAGTGATCAAAGCATAAGTTCCTTTAAATCTCATTATCCGCCTACTTACGTAATTGGAAACCCTTGTGATATTACAGGGTCAGCAAATGCTGCTGATTATAAATTTGCAGTTCAGACCTTTATGGATGATCCTAATGTTGACATAATAATGCCATGGTTTGTATTTCAGGATGATCCACTGGAAGAAAATATAATAGATGTTCTGTCTGAATTTAACAGACAACGGAAAAAACCTATTTTGGTGGGTGCTTTGGGCGGACCGTTTACCCAGAAAATGGCCAATAGGTTGGAGGAAAATCAGGTTCCTGTTTATCAGTCTGTAAATACATGGACAACAGCTGCAGGCTCCTTGGCAAAATGGTCTGAATTATCTAACAAATAATTCTACACACTTTTTTTGTTTTTTCTTTGGAAAAACTTAATAGACCTAATTATGTAGTATATATTATCATGGAAAATGCTCAACAATCTCAAGTAGTCGATGTAACTCCAAAAGCTGCTGAAAAAGTTATGGAGTTTATGAAACAAGAAGGTAAAAACAATCTCTATTTAAGAGTGTATGTAACAGGGGGGGGATGTTCCGGATTATCTTATGGTATGGGTTTTGAAGAGAACCCTGATGAGGATGATATCGTTTTAGAACAAAATGGCGTTAAAATCTTGGTTGATAATTATAGTCAAAAATACCTTAAAGGTGCAAATGTTGACTACATCGAAAGCTTGATGGGCTCAGGGTTTAAGATAGGAAATCCTAATGTCACAAAAAGCTGTTCATGTGGACATTCATTCTCAACCGAATAAATAAAATTCTATTAATAGAATACATAATTTTTTTAAGGCCAAATTCCCCTAATTTTTATAGCTTCTGATACCCTATTTACCGCTAAGGCAATACTTGCAGTCCTCATATTGGTATTGTACTGTAGGTGCATATCATAAACTTCACCAAATGCTTTTGTTAGTATGTTGTCCAATCTCTCGTTTACATAATTTTCAGTCCAGTATTCTCTTCTTAAGTTTTGTAGCCACTCAAAATATGATACGGTAACGCCACCACTGTTTGCAAGAACATCCGGAATTACTAGTATTTTATTTTGATAAAGAATATCGTCTGCCTCCGGTGTAGTAGGACCATTCGCAGCCTCTGCAACTAGTTTTGTATTGATTTTTGAGGCATTATTCTTTGTAATTTGGTTTTCCAGGGCTGCTGGGATCAAAACAGTACATTCTGTGGTCAAAAGTTCCTCATTGG
>JBNJLU010000100.1:0-6337 GCA_050591185.1 Candidatus Nitrosocosmicus sp. | reverse complement strand
CTGTTATTATGCATAAAGAATTATTTGAACCCGTATGATTAACGGGCCCGATGGGTTTAGTAATATATATATTATGAGTCTGTTTTTTATAAAATAACAAATTAGAAATTCTACAGCCTAAATCAATGGTGTGGATGGGTTGGATTAATATCGTTGACGGTATAATTTAGTGGTATCTGCACATGAATTATTATATATAATTGGTTTCGTTATCGTGGTAAATCTAGAATACTTTTTTTAACTTATACTAAATAGCTGAATATAAACGTTGAATCTTTTATTTCACCATATAAATTAAGTCATCATATAAAAAGTCGAAGATTATCATATGAATAGAGTCTTGCAAGATGAGGTTATGGTATTCTTTTAAATTTTATATATTATCCATCTATATCACTTTAATAAATTAGCGACGATCCATAATGTCAGGAAGTAATAACGAAAATCAGATAATCAAAAGTGAAGAAGTATTTATTGGACTGGTTGGTGCAGTAGGAACAGACTTAAACTTAATAATTAAGCATCTTAAATCCATATTAAAGTCTGTTAATTATGAAACCGAAGAAGTGATTTTAAGTGAACTGTTAGAATCCTTTGAAGAAGCAGATAATATTAATGTAAATGATGAATATGATAGGATAAATTGTTTTATAACATTGGGTAATAAAGTCAGGAAAGACTCCGGATTCAAAGATTTTTTAGCCCGTTTAGGGGTTTCTAAAATAAGATCGATAAGAAAGACGAAAGAATGGTACAGAAGATGTACCTTTGAAAAGAACTGCATTCATAATTAAATCATTAAAATTGCCTGATGAAATTTCATTACTCCGAGAGATCTACAATTCAGCATTCTACGTAATTTCCATTTATACAAATAGGGAAAAGAGGTTAAATAATTTAAGTCAGCGAATCGCACTCTCAAGATATGTCCAACCCTATAGTAAAATGAACGTTGATGCAGAGAAATTAATGCAGCGAGATGAATCCGAAAAGGATGATGATTCTTTTGGTCAAAATGTACGTGAAGCCTTTCAAGAAGATGATGTATTCGTGGAATCGTCAAACGAAAATGAATTGCAGTTATCTTTAAAACGTTTTATAGAATTAATTTTTGGTAATTCCTTTCACACTCCAACTAATGACGAATTTGCCATGTTTAATGCCTTTGCTGCCTGTAGACGTTCTGGATCTTTAGCTCGTCAAGTAGGAACAGCTATTACAAACCAAAATGGTGAAATTATTACAACCGGATTTAATGATGTTCCAAATTATGGTGGGGGATTCTTGTAAAACTTCTACCAAAGGTCCATTCCCAGATAGAAAAACCGCATGCTCCTCGCCTGATAATTTGTGTCGCTCATTTACCAAATTTAAGCCTGCCAAAGTTTTACCGGCGTTATTAACTAATATGTCTATTCTGCCAGATTCATCACATATGGTCTGTATCGCCTTTTATACGGAGTTCTCGTCTGTAACATCAAGTTGTATAAAACGCAATGGCAGTTTTTCATCTTCTGCAATGGATTTCAAATCCGAACCTTTTTGCATGTTCCTCATTGTTGCATATGTTGTGAAGTTGTTTCTTGCTAGAATCAAGGATATTTCACGACCAATTCCACTTGAGCTTCCGGTAACTATCGCAACCTTTTGATTTGATGCCATAGGCAAAATGGTGGCATTCCTCTAGATAAGTATTAATACGCAATCATGAAATAAAATGCTTTTTTGATAGTTCTAAAGTTTTGATATCTTTATTGGAAAATGATGATGGTGATGGATGCTTATCAATATCGAGCTTTATAAAGAAAATGTAATAAATCAATCTAGATTATATAGATACTATATTCATATTTCCAATAGAGTAGTTGAAACAAAATTATGATAATAAATCAATAATAATCAAAAAGAACAAATTAATGTGTGTGTCTGGTCCGCAATTAATTTGAGTATGTGACAACAAACCTGTGACAAATGCTGTTGTCGCATGTTAAAACAAAATTGGGGATAGAGATAGATTATCTTTTTTCTTTTCTCAATTGCGCTTTAAAATCTACTATTTAATTTAAAATCATTTCTTGAATTTAAACTTAAATATTCAATATGTTCTGAATATTATCACCCCATTGCTAAAATTGAATAAATAAACAGATGTGAAAATCCAAAATATATTATTTTAATAGAAAAAAAAAAGAAAGTACAATGGGTTTCACCTATGCAAATGCCGTTTCTTCAAAGGTATCTGTCTTGGTAAAATGAAAACGGACCCAAATGTAATAATGAGTTTGCACCTTGTGTCTAAATTAGAAATGTATGGTAGTAGTGTATTTTCTGCAGGAGTGATTTGATAAATGCTGCATCTTTACTATGCATATTAAAGTAGTTAAACACTAACAATCAAAATAGCCTATTATTATCTTGCTTTATATATGATTTTTTAATATTTTGTATATTGAGATAAATGTTATAATTTATAACCTATAAGTAGAGCAAGTTCAAGCCATTTCCAATAACAATCCACTTCTACAAATCCTGTATCTCTAAACCATTAGAAGAATAAATAGCATATAAAAAATACACCTTGAAAATTCTGTATTTCATATATCAAGATATTATAATTTAGATTATGCTTTATAATTAATTTCATAATAAGGACATAATATTCATTCGTATGCATATAGGGGTTGTATTGAATTGCCATATACACCATAAACATTTCCAGTAGTATTATCTATAAAGTTCCATGATTTGTTATCAATGTGCATTTTATTAAATCGATTTTGCTTTTTATTATCTAATTTATTGTATACTGCCTCTCCGATAATAATTTGATTTGGACTCGCAAATGATGTCATTTTTGTAGCAATGTTAATTGTGTACCCCAAAACATCCAAATGCGGCTCTTGTAATGTATTTGTATTATATTTTTTATTATTGTCATTATTTAATCCATTTTCTTCTAGATTCTGCTCTTCGTCAGCAATATCATATGTCTTTATTTTGAACTCGTATTGAACTACCGCGTTTTCACCAACATCAATACCAACTCTTATCCCTAACCCCGGATAGCCGTTCTCTTCCAAAATGGGGTTTATGCCTTCATCTATAATCTTCACCATTGAATATCCACAATTAACTGCATTACTACATGGCAAATACAAATTATCCTTTTCTGTGAAAAAGAAAGCTAATACGGCGTCCCCTACATATTTAAGAACATATCCCCCATATGCATCTACAATAATAGACATTTCCTGAGTAAACGCTTGTATAATTGGAGCCAGCCTCTTCAAAGGCAAATTCATTGAAAGCTTTGTGGAACTTACCAAATCGACATATAAAATTACAAGAACGACATTGGTGTTCACAAATTTCTCTAGTAGTTCTTTAGAACTTTCTAGAGGTATGCTGAACTTTGGCTCCACTTTTAATTCACTCCATATTCTTTTTTGGGTTTCTTTTATTGCAGACTCCACATCAAAAACTGAATCCAAATATATCATTCCCATTTTTGGCGTTAAAGATTCATCCATAACCGATTTTTCTTTTCTTTTAATGTCTTTCTGCCTATTTGCTAGTGTATCCATAACATCCACTGTTTTTACATCTAGCTGTGAAGCGATAACATCTGGTGGAATGCCTGATTCGTAAAGATTAATGATAGTTTGATTTTGAAATAGATAATTATCGGTATTATTGACACTCATAAGGGCATATCGCGTTATCATTCCTATTATATTTTATTATGGTTATTGATAATGGGTAAACCAAATTGATTTTTGCAAAAAGAAAAATTAAATAAATTGGTTATATGGCTAATAGATTAATACCTAGTGATTGGTGAGAGGGGGATACGACACGGATTGAACGATGTTGATAACATCGGAGCCTGGTAGAGATCTTATGATAGGTTGATATTTATTACAAATTTTTACATTTGGTAAGAATAAATTGGTTTAAATTTATTATATGTTACTTGAACGGAATGTAATCAAAAAATAGTTATCTTATTGGATGGGATTAAATAATGCTAGTCATGCAAAAGCTCCATTATGAGTTTTAATCCTTATTATCAAGGATGATGTCCCATAAGTATGCCAATAGATCCAGAATTTCCTAAAAATCATAAAGTAATTGGAAAACATTAAACATCCGATGGCTCATATGCTCATTTTGTTTGGGGGTCCTGGAAGGACAGATGCAGAATCTTCTACAAATCCTCAAGTTCAACAGGATTACAAAACAAGAGGCGAAGAATATGCCCCATTAGGCGTGCATGGAACTTTTGTTGGAGTAGATTGGGATGCATGTATTGCAGATGGAGCGTGTATTGAAGAATGTCCTGTTCAGGTATTTCAATGGTATAGGTCATAGCAAGATATCCAGGCGACAGAAATGGTAAACGCCACAAGTGAGGGTACAGGTGAAGACCAAAATAGGGATGGTAGGAAGATTTTACCGATAAATCCAACCCTACCAGAGAGAAATCTTGCATATGGTGTATGGCTTGTGTTACGGTGTGTCCTACCCAATCGATAAAGGTGGATGAGGCGAATCTAAAAGCCCATGAAGAGGCATTAAAAACATTTGTTTGAAACTTTTTCATCCCTTTTTATAAACCTATCAAGACCAACAATGTTGAGTTTATCGTTTTGTTATAGAAGTATATAACAGATTTTCCAGATCTGAACATGTACATGCTTTAGTTTTTGCATATTTTATTGTATAATGGCAATAGTCGTCAAGGCATTCTATTCTATCTTCCAGACATTGCATTGTTCTCTTTTTCAATAATATTTTTCTCAAATGCAGGATGTACGTGTTGATATAGTTTAATGGTGATATCACATACAAGCATATTATATATTAAGAATATTTTTTGTTTAGACAATGACATTGTATATTTAATCTAAAATCTTTTTTGAAAGTTTAGCTGATTCTAATACACATTTTATCTCAATGTTTTTACTTTTACTTAATATTTGTGAAATCGAAGGTTTAGCTTTTCCCCGATAATTATCGTTTCTTTTCATTTTACACTTAAGATTATAGTTAACTTTTTATCTTTAAGGGTTTCCGCAATATTCATGCTTAATCGTTAAACAGCATGACTAAATTTATTCTAAATGGGCAATACCGATCTCATAAAATGTAAATGTAAATGTAAATATAAATGTCCAAATCTAAACAAACTAAATTAATAATACAATCATAGCAATAGAGAAACTATTTTGTTATTTTTATTATTAGTTGTATAAATAAACAGGTTTAAAAGTTTAAAAATTATAATATCTCTTTATATTTAAATGAGAACTTTTCAGCAATGGTGGAAGAATGTACCTGATGATCTAAGACAAAAAGCGCGAAAAGGTGACGAGCAAAACAAGCCCCTATTAAACCAAATCAACTATGTCTTATTGCACCTTCATTTATCAAATAAACACGATGCAAAACCATCACATGATGAGCTAAAAGATTGGCTTCACAGTGGCCAAGTAGATGTCATGCGAATGAACAAATAATTCATTTTTTATTTTTTTATGTATGGTAACAATAGGACAAGAAGAAGGTTATCTTATTATGGGTCTTGAATTCAGTTTATAAAAACTTGATAACAAAGAATCATCATCTAGAGTTAATTATTCCTAAACCGGAACAAGAATGCACAAGTATATAGCAAACACAATATCTTGTATATGGATTTTTGTTGTTTCTTTTTACAATAATAATAATAACCATATAAAGAAATAAAATGCTGTTCAATATTTTTCGCCTCAGTAAAACGACCAAAAACATAGATATCTTAAATAATATATCTTATCTAATGGATAGTCAAACAAAAAAAATACACAGTTAAATGCCTCATGTGCAATGAAGAGATCACTGAACCGTTAAGCTCAAATTTTGCCGAACCTCATATAACTGCCAACCCTGGTCATCTGGAATACAGAATAATTATAGAAATGCCTTCTGCAAATGTCCCAGATAATGAGCCAACTTTAGTATTTGATAATACAGGAAACATTAGATTGCAGAGTTGCAATAACATTACAACACTATTAAATTATATGAAAGGATGTATTGTATATATTTTATTAATTATTGTGTATGCGATTACTGGAATATATCCAGCTTAATAGTACATAAAAGCAATAGTACCCTTTGTTTAAGTAATATATTTAACCTAAAGCAAATTCTAATATCTCCATTGTTTATCATTGCAATCTTTATTCACTTTTAACAATATGCGATAAACCAAGACCAATGCACCTTTGATGGTTATAGTACGATAATTTTGTAAACTATGACTATTGCTATCACGATTACTATATTTGTAATC
>JBNJLU010000099.1:0-6447 GCA_050591185.1 Candidatus Nitrosocosmicus sp. | reverse complement strand
CCACGTCTGACTAATGAGCGGTTATAGGAAGGCCAGTGAATCACAAATAATTAATCAACGGAATCCCAGCTAAATAGATTGAGTTAGGCGACAAAGCATTTTTCTTCTATAAACTACATGGCTTGGTTTTTTATTCATGCTGTTACTAGTCTGTGAACTCGATTATCTTGGTTTTCCAATTCCATGATTTTGTTTTAATTATCTTTCTACTTTGAATTTTGCAAAACAAGACATATTTTAGCAGTTGATGTTGGCTATCGAGATCAAATCCATGTTGAATCGTTTCAAATGTGTTTGTAAAGCAATTTTGTTTATTTTATATTTTCTTTACTATTATTTGATGATATGGGCCCTGTCTTGATTTTTATGAATAATGTTCACGGCTCAGTTATGTAGTCCATTAAAAAAAAAGATTTGGCCAATGAGACTTGTCTATGCTGATAAGTTCCATATGCTGTCAAAATAATTCTTAAAATGGTTTGCCATTTCTTCTGAATGAATCAAAATGCCTGTTGTGTTTTCCCCTTCTATAATTAGAATTTTGTTTTGAAATATGTCCATTGTTTTAGGTAACTGGAAGTTGACAAATTTTAAATTTACGTCTTTCGGAACTTCTTATTGGTAATGCCTTGATTTTTTAAAACCGATTGTGCTGATCCCTCTTTCTGTTAGATTCTTTGACTTTTGAAACCGGTATAGCCTGAAATAAAAAGGACCGGATACGCTATGGTAATCATCATAGGGATAGAAATAGATCAATATGTTCACTCTATTGGAATCACATAACAATAAGTTGTATGCGGTTCTGAGTCCTTTGTCTCCATTAAAAACCTCCGCATGGTTATTCTCGACACCTCCTATCTTCTCCTTTTTTCTTTTTCTGCTGCTGCTGCCATCATTACGTCTTTTATTTACCATGCTGACAAGGTCCGGAATTATTCTGTTGGCTTTGTCTTTTTGCAGTTTTGTTTTTTCCTCTTTTTTCTGGACCTCGTCATGCAGTCTATAGGGCTCTACAGAATTGAAATGCCTAATGTCGCCTATCAGTATGAAGCTTACCAAACCATTTAAGATTGGTCGTTCCAACGCAGCGTATACTTTAGAGTAATAAACCCCTGAATCCTTTACAATCGATCCTATTTTTGATCATCCTAATTTCAAAAGTGAGATTACACTCTAGCTTCGCCATTTGTTAACCAAATCACCATTAGTTATGATATCTTTTCAACAATATGTTCCCTTATGGGGAATATGTATCTGATTTATTCTTGTAATATACCCAATCCATGGAAAATGAAGAAATAATAGTGGAGACAAAAAAAACACAAGGAAAGTCATTGTAAACACCATGACTATTGAGAACGGAGTTAGGGGGGGGTGTTTGATTTCTTTGCTGATGGAAAAAACATCGATTTGGGTAGCTCAATAAAGCCATCGAGCAAAAATGAAGATGGCTGGTTGACATTTGACCATAATGTTGCCGGAATATCGAAGATGAGGCATTATGATATTCCTCAATACGGGACATTGGATCATATTTTCGTAGGTGGGGGTGGAATGGAATGTATTTGTTAGAGTAACGCCTAACCAAACAGGATCCATAACTACTTGGCGTTTTTAAGACATGATTGTCTTGATGACAAACAATTTGAAGAACAGCTCCAAATGTTTAACATTGAGGTGGATAATTGGAAACAGGCATTGGAAGGCAGCAGACTATGAATCTGACGTAAAAAATATGAGCATCTCTTTCTTTTGTCTTTGTCCTATCAAATTGCTTATTACTTTATGGAGTTAGACGGTGAAAATGCTTTTTTGAGATCCTTGGGTAATGGGCGATCCCTGAAAACATATACATTTGCCTTGACATCCAATGACCTTAAACTGACATGGCTCAACTGATTTTCAATCCAACAACTAAATGCCACTCTCTTTATTCTAATACTAATTTGGCAAAAAAATTCAATCAACTATGATGAGATGCCTAAAAGGTTATCTGAGGCGTTATAACACTGCAGGTTAGAATAGGCATGCCTTTTGCAAAGAATTTTTTTAAAGCCAATAAGTAACATATTCATACAATGCAACATGGAAAAGATCAATGTTGCATTTTGGAACCTGGGAAATCTTTTTGATACGGTGACAACATCTTCAATAGCATCAGATTTGGAGTTTACTCCTCCAAGGGGATGGGACGACGCGGCGAAAGAGAAAAAGATGGAAAATTTGGCAAAGACCATAAACTCTCTGCACAATGGTGAAGGGCCTGATCTAATGGGATTATGTGAAATTGAAAATGAGAAAACAGCTCAGGAGTTGATAGAGAAATTGGAAAAGCAAGATGTTTATGCTGTTGCCCAATATACAGATAGCCCGGATATCAGGGGAATTGACACCTGTTTGATATACTCAAAGAACATGTTCAGATTTAACTTTGCAAAAAGATACAACATTAATTTTAGGTACCCGACACGGGACGTTTTTCTTGTAAATTTATCGGTACTCCAAAACAATGCGGAGATATCCGTTCTCGTAAACCATTGGCCATCAAGAGGTGGGGGCCGCTTTGAGACCGAGCCACTTAGAATAGGGGTTGCAGAAAATTGCGCCAGAGCGGTAGAAGATGTGGTAAAGGTCCCGATAGGTGAACTTCAAAAATTGCCCGATAACATAAGAAACAATGAAGAGGTTTTGGCAAAGATAAACCAGAGATGGAACAGGAATGTTCTCATCATGGGGGACTTTAATGATAATCCTTATGATAGGAGCATTTTAAATTATTTGCATGCTACTCCTGACAAAAACAGGCTAATTGATTGGAAAGACCTGTTTGAACACCCAAACTTGAGGAAGTGGCCTGCCAGTCGCCAAACAGACAAGCACAATTACCTGTTTCAGCATGCCTCTCTCTATAATTGCATGTGGGGCCTTATTCCTGATGGCACAATATTCTATGAGGGTGGATTTGACCTGTATGACCAGTTCATTGTTTCTAAAGGGTTGCTTCACGGCGAACAGGGATTGAAAATGGATTTGGGTGGATTAAAGATAGACAAATCCACAAAAATGATGAACCATGTCCACCATGATACATTTGAGCCACATGGGGAGGGTAAAATTCACCCAATATACATGGAAAGCCCGATGGAGTTTGTATACATAAAGAAGGATCAGGATGGAAATGATAGATACATGCCTTCCGGCAGAGACGCCTACACCGGTTTCAGTGATCATTTCCCAATTCAATCAGTAGTTGATATCCTTTAATTTAAGAACGCCTGATTATTGTGTATTCTGGAATGAAAATCACTAAACCTACCAGAAAAGCGATCCAACTGTCTCCATACCGAAATTTTGTGTTCTGGCCGGGGAAGTTCTGGCCGGGGAAGTTCTGGCCGGGGAAGTTCTGGCCGGGGAAGTTCTGGCCGGGGAAGTTCTGGCCGGGGAAGTTCTGGCCGGGGAAGTGAACATGAAGTTGAATTGGTAGATGCAGCATTGTGCGTATAACTATTTTTCTGTAGGAATTGGGGAGTTATTGCCTATTCCTTCTTTTTTTTGTTTCATTTTGTGCATCAGCCTAATCTTGGCGGTTTAAGTTTGGAACCATGGTCAGGGCATTTTGAAATAATTATTTCCGATAATGAAACGAAGAAAAATAAGCAATAAACGGTTTTAGCATGATTTCGATCAATTGGTAACAATAAAACTAATTATCCGCACATCAAAAAAATCTGTAGGATTCATTCGTGATGGATTCCTTTGCTTATTGCACCTGAAAAACACACAGGGCAGATAAACTCATACACCTGGCCTCAATGGTATGCTAAATGCCTCCAAAAGGCTTGGGTGGATTTGTGTATGAACAACCATCATTATATCCATCGGCGAAGCCTTATCCCTAACTGAATGGTTGAGCTGTATTAGACCATTTTCAAGGTTTGAGATCGAAACTGTTGAATCGTTATCTGATGTCATGGGCTTCAGCTCATTGTTAAATACTTCCAATGCCTTTGCAGATAGCGCTTGAGCACTTTGGTATTCTGCAACATTTAACGGTGAATTATTTATGCTCATTGCTGAAGAATGCATATTATTCATCTGGTCCATTCTCAGATTACTGTTATCGTCATCAGTCATCATGTTGGACATGGACATTGTAGAATTATCATCCATCATTACCATGTTTGACATATTTGTCATATCAAAACCAACATTATAAGCGTTACCATAGTTTCTCAACACCATATCAACAAGTTCCGCAACCCTTAGTGGATGGAGTTTAGTGTTACCATCGTCTTTTTTATCCCCAAATAGGCTTGATATGGCCCCAAAAATAGGGTCTAAAAAGCCTAAACCGCCTTCTTGCTGCCTTATTGTCATTGTTGTGATTTCACCTGCTTTTGTATCGATGTCGTTAACCAGTTGGTTTGCTTGCTGTTGATGTCCAAACACTGCTGATGCTGATGCTGATGATGATGAAGCCGATAATGTTATGTTCTGCAAACTTTTTACCGCAATTGAAAGGTCTTCCGCCATTTTTTGATCCTTCTCAGCAATTTCAAACATCAGGTTCTGAAAATAGAGATTGGCCGCCTTATCGGCATGTCCCTGAGCCAATGTTAGATTATTGTTGGCAATGCTTGTCTGAACTAGCTTTGACTCTAGATGAAATTGATCAATGGATGCTATAAACGAAGCGTGGTCATCTGGAGTAAAACTATGACCATGTGCATTATGAACAATGGCGCTATTAATATCCGTGTTAATCATATAAACCGAGATAAAAAGGATGCCCGCTATCAGTACAATAGAAAAAAGCTTCTCCTTTAACATAGTTATAGATAGTGAATAATAGCATATTAGTAGTATTTTATTATTGAAACAAATTCAACCTTTTTGATGTTGTTGCAGTAACAATAAATATACCTTATTAAGTAACTCTGTTTCCCAGTTGGGAATCCGTATGCACATCAAAAAAATCCATTTATCCAATATCGGTTCATAAAATTGTTAATGATGGTGGCCTACTCCTACTGCCAATACTATCGTCATTATTGGTTTATACAAAGGGCACCGGAAACAGAACACCTTCAGAATATGCTGGCTATTGTTTTTTCTTGTGTTTTTCAGGATTGTCTTTAGGAGAACACCTGAAAGACCATCTTGATTTGTCAGAGAAAACCTTATCCGTTTAAAATTGGAATCAAAAGCATTAACAAAACAATATGGCATAGGGGGGGGGAGGGTTTTGAAGAAGATTGAGGCATTCATAGTTGATGAATCGATAACCAAAATTGGTTCAGCATTTATGGGATCAGGGTTGATATTGAACCTAAGGATAAATGAATTCTTAATTAGTACGTAAAATGAGTGAAATATGCTCATTGCAGGGTGTTTGTTGCATTATTAGTACAGGAATTCTGAAATTTTCCAGATCTCGCGGGGGAGGGGGGTTGATGCTTGTGATGCTTAGTATCCTCAATCGTATTGAATTTTTAATATTCCACATCACATCCATTCATCTTATGAGAAAAGATTTATTGTCGAAAGAACTGTCAATATGTAAGGCACATTACCAAGTGTTTTGATTGCAATTTTCCTTGAACGTTTCTGCCAGTTATGTAACAGTTGTTAGATAAATGGATAAAACAAAATGAAGAAACCAGAAATAGGTGGATTATTGCAAACATTGGTATAAAAAGCACCATTTGGGGCTAATGTTTTGGATCTTGCTTTCAGTTATCTGTATTTGTACATGAATAAACTATGGAACTCAAGATCATGGGTGGAGGATGAATTGTTTCAAATCTATTCAATTCAGTTATTATGACTGCCGATATTCGATATCATGGAAAATAAAACCCTTGGCAGAAGAGTTTGTTATTTGTTGCACGATTTAGAATTGGATTTCTCTCATATTGATTAAAAATAAAGTTAAAGATTTATTAAAAAAATGTTTTAATTCGATTGACCTCAATTCCCCAAACTCAGCACTTCAATAGTATTTGCAAATGATATGTCTGGCGTAGGTCCTCCTCCTATTACATATATTTTGTCTCCTACTGTAGCCGCTGCCAAGCCGTGTCTTGCTGTAGGGGTTGGGGGGCCAATTGACCAAGTATCATTTGTTGGATCGTATACCTCGGTATTGTCAAATGTTTTTTCTGGTGCTTCTCCACCAAATACATAGATTTTTCCATTTGCAACCGCTGCTGCTATTCCACCTCTTTCGGTTGGCATTGAAGCTTTGGAGGCCCATGTATCTGTATTTGGATCATAACCCTCGTTCACATTTACGTTAGAAGACTTGCCTGTGGGCCTTCCTCCTACTACATATAAAACGTCATTGACTACACCTGAAGCCATGTGTTGTCTTTCGGTTGGCATTGAAGCTTTGGAGGCCCATGTATCTGTATTTGGATCATACGCCTCGTTCACAGTTAGTGG